>DASTYO010000193.1:0-23689 GCA_035764875.1 Acidimicrobiales bacterium
GGTGGGTGCCATCGCGCCCAACCCGCACCAGCCACGCGCCTACTTCGACGAGGAGGCGCTGGCCAGCCTCACCGCCTCCGTGGCGGAGCTGGGCGTCCTGCAGCCCATCCTGGTGCGGGAGATCGGCGACGAGCGGTACGAGCTGATCGCGGGGGAGCGGCGCTGGCGAGCGGCCAAGCGGGCCGGGCTCCCCTCCATCCCCGTGGTGGTGCGGACCGTCGACGAGGTGCTCTCCCTCGAGCAGGCGTTGGTCGAGAACCTCCACCGGGCGGACCTCAACCCGCTGGAGGAGGCGGCGGCCTACCAGCAGCTGATCGAGGACTTCGGCCTGACCCAGGAGGCGGTGGCCAAGCGGGTGGGCAAGAGCCGGGCCGCAATCAGCAACACGCTTCGCCTGTTCCAGCTGCCGCCCGCGATCCAGGCGCTCGTCGCCGAGAACCAGCTGACCGCGGGTCATGCCCGCGCCCTGCTCGGTACGCCCGACCGTGCCTACCAGACCGCGCTCGCGCAGCGGATCGTGCGTGAGGGCCTCTCCGTCCGAGAGGCCGAGGAAGCGGTTCGGCTGCGTTCTGGCGACTCCCCGGTACCTGAGCCCACCCCCCGGCCGGATTCGCCGCAGAAGGCCACACAGCGGGAGCGCCCCGCGGCGGACCCGGCGTTCCTCGAGCTGGAGTCGCTCCTCGGCGACCATCTGGATACGCGCGTTTCCATTTCCGGCGGGACCGGCGGAAAGGGTCGCCTCGTGGTCGAGTTCGCCGACCTCGTCGACCTCGAGCGCATCTACCGGCGCATGGCTGGCGCCTGACCTCGACCTCCGGTCGAGCCCGAGGGCCACGGTCAAGTCCACATTCAGTCTCCACAGGTGTGGATCGACCTGTGGACAACGTCCCGACTGCGGCATGCAGCGCGGTCAGGTCGGCGTGAAATGGCACGAAGATGACGGGAGCGACGGCAGGAACCCGGGCGCACCGGAGGGAACCGTTGGCCGTCGACGCCCCCGGCGCCGACGCCAGCCGACCTGACCGACCCACGAGGTGGATCCAATGCCTGCGGTTCGACCCCGAACCCTCATCACGCGCGCGGCCGCAAGCGTCATCGCCGCCGTCGCCCTCGCCATCGCCACCGCGCCCGCGGCGGGCGCGTCCGACCACGTTGCCGACCCGCCGGGCAACAACGGCACCGTCAAGGTGGACGGCCTCGACCTGTCCGACGGCCCCGGGCACGTCGAGGCGCCGAACGAGCCCGGCGCCACCGAGCCCGACAACGATCCGCACCTGACCTGCGGGTTCCAGCTCGAGTTCTTCGGGTTCGACGAGGACCAGCGCGCCGACCTCGTGCTCACCGCGCACGCGCCCACCGGCGATGGTGCGGTCGTGTTCGAGCGCGGGGACGTCCTCATCAGCGACGATGCCGCTGGTGGCGGCCCGAACGACGTCGACGAGACCATCGACGTCGGGGTGGATGCGCTCGACACCACCGGCTTCACGTCGGTGCACGACCAGCACGGCTGGCACGTCAAGCTGACCGTCGAGGTCTTCGAGGCCGACGGGGTGACGCCCGTGCCCGGTGGCGTGAAGCACAAGGTCTTCTGGCTCGAGGCGTGCGCCCCCGTCACGCCCGAGGTGCCGGTCGACACCGGCGGGGAGGTCGTGGAGCGCTGCCCGGACGGGACGCCCATGATCGATGTCGACGGCGACGGCGTGCCCGAGCTCGAGGACTGCGAGACGCCTGTGGTGCTCCCCGAGGTCACGCCCGTCACCCCGACCCCGACGCCCACCCCGACCCCGACGCCGCCGGCGCCGGCCACCCCCGAGGCGCCGGCCCCCGCACCGGCGTCCCCGGCCGGGCCGCCTGCGCCTGCGGTGGACGTGATCGGCGATGAGGTGGTCCGTGAAGCCGGCGCCCCGGCTCCAGCCGTCGCGGCCGCACCGGCCACGCCTGACGCCGAGGTGCTCGGCGTCCAGGTGGTGCGCGAGCTGCCCCGGACCGGCTCGTCCACGTACGTCCTCGCCGGCGCCGGCGGGCTCCTCCTGCTCGCCGGCGTGGCGATGACCTCCGCCGGACGGCGGCGCGCCCACGTGCTGGCGGCGACCACGCGCTGACGGGACCCGCCCGGCGCGAGAGCGGCCGGTGGCCTGTGCCACCGGCCGGTCTCGTCGTCCGTCGTGCCGGCCGTCAGACCGGGTGGGTGATCAGAGGAACTCGGCGAGGTCCTCGAGCAGGGCGCCCTTGCCCTTGGCGCCGATCATCTTCTTCGCCGGCTGACCGTCCTTGAACACGATGAGCGTCGGGATCGACATCACGTCGAACCGGCGAGCCGT
Source organism: Acidimicrobiales bacterium (assembly GCA_035764875.1). GTDB lineage: Bacteria > Actinomycetota > Acidimicrobiia > Acidimicrobiales > Salinilacustritrichaceae > Salinilacustrithrix. The sequence continues at coordinate 2,322 of DASTYO010000193.1, forward strand.
GTCCTGGTTCTCGTCGACGTTGAGCTTGACGACCTTGATCTTGCCGGCCTGCTCCTCCGCGATCTCCTCCAGGATGGGGTCGATCATCTTGCACGGACCGCACCACTCGGCCCAGAAGTCGACGATGACGGCTTCGTCGGCGCTGCCGATCACCTCGTCGAACGTGGCATCGGTGACGGGTGTTGCCATGGGGGCACTTCCTTCGTGGTCGGGGGTTCGGGTGGGTGCAACCGGGGCGCCGGGGCGGGCATTCCTCCCCGCAGGGCGGCGGCTACCAGTCGGTCTCGGTCCGCTGCTCGTCGATGACGTGGTTCGCCTCGAGCCAGCGCTCGGCGTCGATGGCCGCCATGCAGCCGGAGCCGGCCGCGGTGATCGCCTGGCGGTAGGTGTGGTCCTGGACGTCGCCGCAGGCGAAGACGCCGTCGACGTCGGTGGCGGTCTCCATCCCCTCGGCACCGGCGATGAGGTAGCCGGAGTCCTCCATGGCGAGCTGGCCCTTGAACAGGTCGGTGTTCGGACGGTGGCCGATGGCGATGAACACGCCGCCGGCGTGCACGTCGGTGACCTCGTCGGTCTGCAGGTTGCGGACCTTCACGCCGGCGAGCTTGTCGCCGAGCGGGCCGGACTCGACGAGGTACTCCTCGACGACGCTGTTCCAGAGGAACTCGATCTTGTCGTTGGCGAACGCTCGGTCCTGCATGATCTTCGAGGCCCGGAGCTCGTCGCGGCGGTGGATGATGGTGACCTTGGAGGCGAACTTGGTGAGGAACGTGGCCTCCTCGATGGCCGAGTCGCCGCCGCCGACCACCACGATCTCCTGGTCGCGGAAGAAGAAGCCGTCGCAGGTGGCGCAGGTCGACAGGCCGTGCCCGAGCAGCTCCTTCTCGCGGGGCAGGTCGAGCATCAGCGACTGGGCGCCGGTGGAGACGATGACCGTGCGGCCCCGGTAGGTGGGCTCGGGAGCGTCGGGATCGCCGACCCACACGCCGAAGGGCCGGGACGACAGGTCGACCTTGGTGACCTTCTCGGTGCGGATGTCGGCGCCGAAGCGCAGCGCCTGCTCGCGCATGTTGGTCATGAGCTCGGGGCCCATCACGCCCTGGGGGAAGCCGGGGAAGTTCTCGACCTCGGTGGTGAGCATCAGCTGCCCGCCGGGCTGGTCGGTGGTGGACGAAGGCTCGCCCTCGATGATCAGCGGCTCCAGGTTGGCCCGGGCGGTGTAGATGGCGGCCGTCAGGCCGGCGGGGCCGGAGCCGATGATGATGACGTTGCGGAGGTCGGGCATGTCTGCTCCAGGTGGTGGGGGATCGGTGAGGTCAACCACGCGGTGCCCGGCAACCTTCCCGGCGGCACGGCGGCGTCAGCGACGATCGCCCTTCATCTTGCGGCTGGTGAACAACCCGGCGAGGACGAGCACGGCACCGAGGATCGTGTGGGCGGCCCACGTGTGGGTCTCCCCGAACACGGCGTCCGGCAGGTAGACGTCGAGGGCGCGGACGGCGCCGATCACGAACAGCAGGAGCGCCACCGTGCCGAGCAGGGTGGCGAAGGCACCGAAGACGACGTAGCCGGAGAACTTGATGGCCGGCCCGGTGGTGCGGTCGCGGACCTTGCCGACCTGCTCGACGATGGCGTCGGCGGCCTGCGCCGGCCAGTCGGGCTCCGGGGCCGTGGGCGCGGTGGGGGAGGCCGGTCGCGTCGTCGCCATGGCGCAAACCCTACCCATGCGCCCGGTCCCGCTTGCCGCTCCCTCCGGAGCGTGGCCGGAGGGTCGTCGCGCCCTACGGTGTCCGGCCGTGGTCACGGTGCGCGTGCTCGTCGCGATGTCCCTCGGTGCCGTGGTGGCGACCCTCGGCGCGCTGTTCCTCGGCGAGTACGAGTTCGACGAGACGCTGCCCATCGCGGCCGGTCCGCTGCTGGGACTCGTCGTGGCGGAGATCGTCGTGTCGATCGGTCGGCACCGCTCGTGGACGATGGCCGGCATCCTCGCCGTGCTCGCCGGGGTGGCCGTGCTCCTCGCCGGGCACCTCGACGCGAACGGCGTCGAGGCGGTGAAGACCGGGGCGTACCTGAGCGCCGGGCTCGCGGCCCTGGCCGCCGCAGTGCGCACCGCACCGTGGAGCAGGCGCTCGCAGCCGAGGCCCGCCTAGCCCGCGAGCTCGCCCTCGAACGTGGGCGTGCAGCGCACGTCGTCGACGACCGACACCCGCCGTTCGCCGTCGGCCACGTACACGACGGCCGTGACCGGATCGCCGGCGACGGTGGCCGGGAGCACCTGCTCGATCTCCATGCCTTCGAGGCCGAGCACGACGACGGCGCCGCACGGGTCGATCGGCGGGGCGCCCTGGTCGGCCGTGACCTCGTCGTCGGACTCGGCGGCCTCCTCGCCGGTGGGCTGGTCGCCCCGGTCCTCGACCCCGCCGGCTGCGGACGTGGCGGGCGCGGTCCCGAGGGCGGCGACGAGCTCGTCGTAGCCCGCGTACGCAAGACGTGGTGCGGATGCCCCCCCAGCGCTGCCGAACGGGGCGGCCTCCAACGCGCCCGTGTCGTCTCCCGTCTCGGCGTCGGCGCTCTCGTCTCCGCCGTCGGACCCTTCGTCGGCCGCGTCGAGCGCCGTCGCGGCGGTGTCCTGGTCGTCGTCCCCCGCCTGGGAGGCCAGGCCGATGGCGCCGACGAGCGCCACCACCGCGATGACGGCGGCCACGGCGCCGAGCGGCACCCGCTGCCACCACGGCTGCGCCGGGCGCGCCCGGCGTGCCGCGTCCAACGGCACCGCGGCAGGAGCGTCGTGGGCCGCGAGCTCGTCGTCGTCCATGGCGGCGAGGGCGGCGGACACGTGATCGTCCACCAGCTCGGCGGGCGGAGGCGGGACCTCGCGCACCTCGTGGGCGATGGCGGCGAGGCGCACGGCGAGCGCGGCGGCCCCGGGGTCGGCGGCGATGCGGGCCTGGTCGGCCTCGTCGAGCTCCCCGTCGACGTGCGCGCTCGCGAGCGCCACGTCGGGATCGACGGGCTCGCGGTCGTCGGGCGGCGGCGTGCGGGGTTCGGTCATGGTCGAGGGGTTGGACGGTCGGCGGGGGCCGGTGGGTTCCCGGCGTCGAGGAGCTCGGCCAGCCGGGCCCGGCCGCGGGCGATCCGCGACCGCACGGTGCCGGCGGGGATGTCCAGGATGGCGGCGATGTGCGCGTAGTCGTGGCCGGCGAGGTCGCGCAGCACGATCGGCACGCGGAACTCCTCGGGGAGGCGGGCGAGGGCGTCGTCGATCGTCAGGCGGTCGGTGACCTCGCGGTCGACCGGTGCGGCGCGGTCGACGGTGAGGTCGCTCCGGTCCGGATCGTCGTCCGGCAGCCGCTGGGCCGTCCGGCGCCGGCGGCGGCGCAGCTCGTCCAGGCAGGCGTTGGTGGCCACCCGGTGGGCCCAGGTCGTGAACTGCGACCGCCCGTCGAAGCTGCCGATGCGGCGCACGATGAGCAGCAGCGCCTCCTGCGTGGCGTCGGCCGCATCGGCGTCGTTGCCGGCGAGGCGCCGGCAGATGGCCCAGATGCGCGCGTGGTGACGTCGCAGCAGCGCGTCCATGGCCGCCCGGTCGCCGTCCTGCGCCGCCGCGACCAGCGCCTCGTCGGTCCGGGGATCGCCAGCGATGCCCGGATCGTACCGACGGCCCGAGCGCCGGTCGGCGACTTGCGCAGGATCCGCGTCCAGTTCCGGAGGGGCGATCGGCGACGTGCGCAGGATCCGCGTCCAGTTCCGGAAGGGCGATCGGCGCTCAGGTGCTGCGGACCGCGACCTCCTGGAGCTCGAACACCACGCCGCCGTCGTCGCCGAGGTCGGTGACCCACACCAGCACGTGCTGCCCCTCGGCGCCGTCGAGCGCCACGGTGGTCTCGCCGGGTTCGGCCCCGTCGACCGTGGCCGCCGGCGTGCCCCAGTCGGCGAGGGACGCGCCCTGTGCCGAGGAGACGTAGATCTCGGCCGCCCAGCCGGCGTCGGCGGACGTCAGCACGAGCTCGTCGAGCGCCGCCGCCTCCTGCAGGCTGAGGATGATGCCCACGCCGTCCTTGAGGCCGCCCAGGTCGCGCGAGTTGTAGCGCTCCGTCGTCCAGGCCGTGGCGGTGTCGCCGTCGAACGCGAGCGCAGCCTCCTCTTCGTGCTCGGAGCCGTCGCCGTCCGGGTCGAACGACGTCGCCCCCGTGAAGGCCAGCGGCGCAGCGCCGCCATCGTCGTCTTCGGACGTCTCCCCGCCGCCGGGGCGGACGCGGTCGACGAGGTCGAACAGGTCGCGGCGCGCCTCGGTGCCGCCGATGAGCACCCAGGCGAGGCCGAGGGCGACGGCCACCAGGCTCACCAGCAGGGCCGGCACCAGCCACGACCGCTCGGACCGGGCGAAGGACGGCTGCTCGCCGACGGAGGTGGCGTCGGGTGGCGGCGGCGGTGGCATGGCGACCGCGTCGTCGTCGAGGGGGCAGGACTGCAGGTCGGCCCACAGCGCGGCCGCCGACGGGTGCCGGCGGTCGGGGTCGAGCGACAGCGCCTTCATGATGATCTCGTCGAGGCGGGGCGGAACCGTGCGCAGCACGGTGCGGGGTCGGTCCGGCGGCCCGTGGAGGCGGGCGGTGGCCACGGCGAGGTCGTTGTCGCCGGTGAAGGGCGGCCGGCCGCACACCATCTCGTAGAGCAGCGCCCCCATCGCGTACACGTCGGTGCGGGCGTCGATGTCGCCGCCGGACACCTGCTCGGGGGCGAGGTACTTCGCGGTGCCGACCATGCGCCCGATGGCGGTGAGGTCGGGCAGGTGGTGGTCGTCGTCCTCGGTGGAGCGGGCGGCCTTGGCGATGCCGAAGTCGGCGACCTTGAGCTGCCCGCCCGGCGACAGCAGCACGTTGGCCGGCTTCACGTCGCGGTGCACGATGCCGGCCTTGTGGGCGACCTCGAGCGCCTGGCAGATCGAGGAGGCGATCGCGACCGCCTCGGCCGGCGGGAGGAACGAGCGCTTGTCGAGCTCCTCCCGGAGGGTGTGGCCCTCGACCAGCTCCATGATGATCGACTCGGGGTCGTCGGAGGTGTCGTAGATGGCGACGATGGCGGGGTGGGCCAGCCGGGCCGCGGCCACCGCCTCCCGCCGGAAGCGGGCGACGAACTCGGGGTCGGCGGCGAGGTGGGCGTGCAGGACCTTCACCGCGACCGGTCGGGTGAGCACGGTGTCGGTGGCCCGCCAGACCGTGGCCATGCCGCCGCTGGCGATGGGGGCCTCGAGCCGGTAGCGGTCGGCGATGGTGGTGCCCCGGGCGAGCGGCTCGCCGGCGCCGGCCGGCGGGCGCGATGGAGGGCGCGACGGAGGGGCGGGCTCGGGCTCGGGGTTCCAGCGCGGCTCGGCCGCCAGCGGGTGCCCGCCACCGTCGACGCGCGTCGCGGCCGCGCCCTCGGGCGCGTCGTCGGCGGTTGGGATGTCGGGCGGCCGCTCGTCAGGGTGCTCGCCCGGGCTGTCGCCCGGGGTCACGGTCGTCGGCCGCGTTGGGTGGTCCGACACCTCACCGACGGTACCCCGCTGGCGCGCGGCTGCCGCGAGCGGCCCCGGGTCAGCGCTGGTCGACCCAGCAGGCGCCCACGACGCGGGGGCCGCCGTGCGAGCCGATGACCGCGCCGATGTGCCCGAGGCGGTACTCGTAGCCGGCGTCGTCGAGCAGGCGGGTCATCACGTCGACGTCGGGGGCCATGCCGTGCATGATCGCCAGGTGCTCGACCTGGTCGGGGGACGGCAGCTTGTCGCGCAGGGCCTCGAGGGACTTCTTGCGGGTGCGGTGCTTGCCCGCCTCCTCGACCACGCCGGTGGAGATGTCGATCATCGGCTTGATGGACAGCAGCGAGCCGAGCATGGCCTGGGCGCCGCCGATGCGACCGCCCTTCTTCAGGTTCTCGAGCGTGTCGAGGCACCCGAGCACGTGCGTGCGGGCGCGCAGGTCCTCGACGACGGCGACCACGTCGTCGGCCGAGGCCCCCTCGGCGGCGCGCTCGGCGGCCTGGAGCACCTGCGTGCCGAGGCCGGCGGTGATGGAGCGGGAGTCGACGACCCGCACGGGGAGCTCGTCGGCGATGGCCCGGGCGGCGTTCTCGGCGGCGGCCATGGTGGCCGACAGCTGCGACGACAGGTTGATGCACACGACGGCGTCGGCGCCGGCCTCGGCCTGGCGCCGGAACGCGGCCTCGAACTTGCCGGGGGAGGGGGCGGCGGTCTCGGGCAGCTCGGGCCGCTGCTCCATGAGCTCGTAGAAGCCCTGCACCGTCAGCTCGGTGCGATCCTCGAACTCGTCGCTGCCGAAGCGGATCGAGAGCGGCACGATCTCGATGCCGAAGCGCTCGGCCTCCTCGGCGGTCAGGTCGCAAGCGCTGTCGGTGACGATGCGGACGCCAGCCATGGTGGTCTCCCAGTCGGTGCGGTCGAGGTGCGGCGAACCGGTGGTCGGAGCCTCCCGGTGCGCCAGTTTCTAGCCCATCGGCTCCCCGGCTGTGACCGAGGTCGCCTCCGGGCCGCCGGCTCGGCCACGGCGCGTGCTGCGCCACGTGCGGGCCCACCACACCACCAGCACCACGAGGGCGCTCAGGGAGATGAACAGCCCGACGCCGCTCACCGCGGTGGAGCGCACGTTGAGCTGCCGGGCGGCCAGGCGGAGCTGCTCGTCCGGCGTCCACAGCTCGACGAAGACGGGGACGGAGCCGGTGGCGAGGGCCTCCACCGGCACGTCGATGCGCAGGATGTCCTCGTCGACGGTCACCGGCACCCGCCCGCCGTCGGGGAAGGCGAGCCGGTCGCTGCGGATGCGGACGACCAGGTCGACCGGGAACGGGTTGCCGTTCTCGATCGTCACGGGGAGCGTGCCCGTGCGCGAGGTGAGGTTGAGGTCGGTCTGGCCGCTCAGCCGGATGCCGGCGAAGGACAGCCCGAGCGCTTGCTCGACGGTGGTGATGGCGGCGTCCCGGGTCGACGGGCTCGCCGTGGCCGCGACGCCGGTCGCGATCTGGAGGCGCAGCTCGTCGGCACGGGCCGAGCGGTCGCCGATCATGGTGGCGAAGGTGTCGATGTGCCCCGTGGCCTCCCGGACCCGGGGGGCCAGCTCGCGAAGGTCCGGTCGCTCGGCCGCGTCCCAGTCGATGGGGTCGGCGTCGACCTCCACGGGGGTGTCGTCGACGAGGTCGAGCCCGCCCACCTGCACCGGTGCCTCGGCATCGTCGAGCAGGTCGAGCAGGCCGGCGAGCGTCGAGCCCGCAGGCAACGGGCCGGGCCGGACCACCACGGTGGTCGATGCGTCGGCGTCGTCCACGTCGTCCACGTCGTCCTCGTCGGCGGAGGGGTCGCCCTCCACCGGGCGCAGCAGGAGGCGGGCCAGCGCGAGGTGGGCGGCATCGGCGTCGCCGGCCAGCGGCGCGGCGAGCTCCGCGGACAGTCGGGTGTCGACCACCACCCCCTGGAGCGGACCGATTCCCTCCACGACCCGAGGTCCCGAGTCGGCGAGCGGTGGGGGCTCGTCGGCGTCATCCTCGCCGTCGTCGTCGGGGTCGGGTTCGGGCGAAGGCACCAGCGCGCGCCGGTAGCCGAGCTCTTGCAGGAGCCGGCCGCCCCGGTCGCCGATCGCGGCGGTGGCCTCCCACGTGTCGGTCCGGAGCCGGGCCTCGACGAGGTCGGCGAGCACGGTGGCTCCCCGCTCGGTGTACGGGGGCACCAGCTGCCCGAGCCCGGCGTCGACCAGGGACTCGACCGGCATGGGCAGGTACGGCATCGCCAGCGCCTCCCGGCCGCGCAGCGCGTCGAGCACGGCGGCGGCGCCGGGCTCGGGCGAGGCGGCCAGCGCGTCGACGGTGTCGGGGACGGCGGCCACGGTGAGGTCGAGGTCGGGGTGCTCGGCGAGCAGCCGGGCGACCCGACCCAGCCGCTCCAGGGCGGCGGCGGGCAGCGAACGGGTGCCGTCCGGCTGCAGCGTCGGCGGGGTGCCGGCGTCGAGCACCACGCCGAGGCGCGGCGCGTCCCAGGGGTCGTCCTCGTCGCCGAGGCGCACCATCGGCGTGCGGATCTCGTCGAGCACCGTGCCCGACTCGTCGACGAGGGAGATGACGACGGGATGGACCCCGGGCTCGACGAGCTGGGTGGTGAAGTCGTCGACCGGCTCGGGCGACACCTGCAGCCCCACCTCGTACGCGTCCTGCGGGCCGCGCGGCAGGAACCCGAGCGGCACGCCGGGCGTGAGCGACAGGCGGACGCCGACGTCCTCGCTGGCGGACTCCTCGAGCTCGGCGACCGAGTCGAGCGCCGAGAACACCTCGACCCGCACCGACGTGCCGGACACGTCACCCGTGGTGCGGATCGTGAACGAGACCCGGTCCTCCGGGCGCACCCACCGCGGCCTGGAGACCAGCTCGATGCCGGGTTCGCCGGCGTCGTCGGTCTGGCCGGGCACGGAGCCGGCCCCCGCCGGCGGTGCTGCGGCCACCAGCGCGAGCAGGAACGCCAGGGCGGCGAGCAGGTGGCGCCCGCGGCTCACGGGCCGGTCCCGGGGTCGGGTGCCGGCCCCGGCGCTGCCCCGTCGAGCGTGCGCTCGAGCACGGCGAGGCCCTCGCGGCGCTGGCGGAAGCCGAGCCGCTCGTACAGGGCGACCGCCCGCTCGTTGCCGGTCTGGGTGTTGACCAGCGCCTCGCGCACCCGCCAGCGGCGCAGCCACCACAACCCGTCGAGCACCAGTGCCCGACCCAGCCCGAGGCCCTGGGCGGCCGGATCGACCGCCAGGCGCTGCAGGTAGCCGCGGTCGCCGGCCCGGCCCGTGAGCGCGTAGCCCCGCCCGCCGCGGTCGATGCGGAAGCGGACCGAGGGCGTGGCCCGCACCGCGTCCTCCAGGGCGTCGGCGTCGAGGCGCCAGAACGGCTGGAAGGCGGCGTGGTCGATGGCGAGGATGCGGTCGCGGTCGCGGCGGTGGGCCCGGTGCAGGCGGCTCGAGCGGTCGAGCGAGGGGCGGGCGGGCAGGTCGAGCAGGTCGTGGGCGAGCAGGTGCAGCTCCTCGCGCACCTGGAAGCCGGCGTCGAGGTACGGCCGCCACTCGAACGCGGGCAGGGCCGGCGTGACGACGTGGCGGTAGCCGCGGAGGCGGGCCCGCTCGAGCGCCAGCGCCACGAGGTCGGGCGGCACGAGCACGCCGGCGGGCAGCGCGGACAGCTCGGCGGTGTCGGCTCGGCCGCGCCACGGGCGGACGCGCAGGCGCGCGCCCTGGCCGGTGACGGTGTCGGTGGCCGTCATCGGGGATCGGCCGCCGCGGCGGCGCGGGACGTGGGGACGACCATGCCCCGTGCACGTTACGACCGGCGCCGGTTCGGAGCCGACCGCAGACCGCCTGCCGCGACGGGGGTCGACGGAGTGGAACCGTGGGGCACAGGGGCAGACTGTGCCCATGGCCACACTGCTCTACACCGACCCGCGCTTCGTCGAGCACGACACCCGCCCGGGCCACCCCGAGCGGGCGGAGCGCATGGGTGCGGTGGAGCGCGGCGTGGCCCGCTCGAAGGTCGTCGACGACCTGGTGCGGGTGGCCCCCCGGTCGGCCACCGTCGACGAGCTGGCGGTCGTCCACGACCGCTCGTACCTCGACGCCCTCGAGCGGTTCTGCGCCAGCGGCGGCGGCCGCCTCGACCCCGACACCGTGGCCGCCGAGGTGTCCTGGGACATCGCCCGCCTGGCCGCGGGGGCCGGCCTCGACGCCATCGAGCGGCTGCGTGCGGGCGAGGCCGACGGGGCGTTCCTCGCGGTGCGCCCGCCCGGCCACCACGCCACGCCGTCCCGGGCGATGGGGTTCTGCCTGCTCAACAACGTGGCCGTCGCCGCCGGCGCCCTCGCCGCCGCCGGCGAGCGGGTCCTCGTGGTCGACATCGACGCCCACCACGGCAACGGCACGCAGGACGCCTTCTGGGACGACCCCCGCGTCACCTACGTCTCCGTGCACGAGCACCCGATGTACCCGGGCACGGGGATGGTGCGCGAGACCGGCGGGCCCAACGCGCCGGGCGGCACCGTGAACGTGCCCGTCCCCGCCGCCACGTCGGGCGACGTGTACCGCCGCATCGTCGACGAGGTCATCGTCCCGATCGCCGAGCGGACGGCGCCCACGTGGCTGCTGCTGTCCACCGGCTTCGATGCCCACCGCAACGACCCGCTGACCGACCTGGGGCTGAGCGCCGGCGACTACTGGGACCTCACGGCCCGCATCCTCGCCCTCGTGCCCGCCGGCCGGCGCCTCGCCTTCCTCGAGGGCGGCTACGACCTCGACGCCATCGTCACCTCCACCGCGGCCACGCTCGCCGCCCTCTGCGGGGTCGAGGACCGGCCCGAACCGGTCACGACCGACCCGGCCGACGCCCCGGGGCTGCAGGCCGTGGGCGCCGCCCGGCTGATCCACGACATCTCGTGACCGTGGGTCGTTCGGCCCCATCTGGGGTCGCGGGATCAACTCCGCCGCCGATCCGCCGATGAGCATGGACGTGGACCACACCGCTCTGCTGGCCGCCCTGGTCGAGCGGGGCGCGTCCGACCTGCTCTGCAAGGCCGGGACTCCGCCGGCCTTCCGCATCGGCGGCGCGCTCGTGCGCGACGACGTCGATCCGGCCCTCGGCGACCCGCTCACCGCCGAGGAGGTGGCCGTCCTCGCCCAGCAGCTGCTGACCCCCGAGCAGCAGCAGGCGCTGCTCCGGGACGGCACCGTCGTCGTCGCGCACAGCTCGCCCGGCGTCGGCCGCTTCCGCATCGCCGTGTTCCGCCAGCGCGGGTCGGCGGCCATCGTCGTGCACGCGGTGCCCGACGAGATCGCCCCGCTCGACGAGCTCGGGCTGCCCGAGGCGGTCACCGCGCTGGCCTCGGGCGACCGCGGGCTGGTCCTGGTGGCCAGCCCGGTGGGCAACGGCGCCACCACGACGCTCGCCGCCATGGTCGACCACGTGAACCGCACCCGGCCCTGCCACGTCGTCACGGTGGACGACCCCATCGAGGTGCTGCACCGCGACCAGCACGGCGTGGTCAGCCAGCTCGAGGTGCCGAACGACGTCGCCAGCCTCGCCGACGGTGTGCGGGCGGCGTCGCGCTTCGACGCCGACGTCGTCGCCGTGTCCGACATCACCGACCGCGACGTCGCGGTGGCCGCCCTCGACGCCGTGGCCCGGGGCCGCCTCGTGCTCGCGGTGATCGGCGGCAACGACGTGCGCGCCGTGGTCGACGGCTTCCTCGAGCTGTTCCCCTTCGAGGAGCGGCCCAACGTCCGCCAGACGCTGGCCCGGTCCCTCGCTGGCGTCGTCGTGCAGCGGCTGCTGCCCGGCGTCGACTCCCGACGCCACCCCGCGGTCGAGGTGCTCGTGAACACCCCGAAGATCCAGCGGGTCCTCGCCGACGAGACCCGCATGGACGAGCTGCTCCCGCTGATGGCCGAGGGCGTGTTCCACGGCATGCAGACGATGGACCAGTCGCTCCGCGACCACGTGCGCGCCGGCCGGTTCTCGGAGGGCACGGCGCTGGCGGCGGCCACCGACGCCGAGGAGCTGCGCATCGAGCTGCTGCGCGGCTGACGCGCCGGCCGACCGCCCCGGGGCATCGCCGGGACCCCGGCCGGCGCCGCGTAGGGTCGGCGCATGGAGTTCGCCGTGTGGCCGGGCACGTCTCAGCCCTGGTCCGACATCCTCGAGGTCGCGCGGCACGTCGAGCTCACCGGCTGGGACCGCGTCTACGTGGCCGACCACTTCATGAGCAACGACGACCCGGCGGCGGGCCCCATGCTCGAGTGCTGGGCCGTCGTCACCGCCCTCGCCGCGGCCGTCCCCCGCGTGGGCATCGGCACGTTGGTGTGCGGCAACACGTACCGCCACCCGGCGATCCTCGCCAACCAGGCCGCCACCGCCGACGTCATCTCCGGCGGCCGCATCATCCTCGGCCTCGGCGCGGGCTGGCAGCAGAACGAGCACGAGAAGTACGGCATCGAGCTGTACGGCGTGGGCGAGCGCCTCGACCGCTTCGCCGAGGCGTGCGCGATCGTGCGGAGCCTCACCACCGAGGAGCGCACCACGTTCCACGGGCAGCACTACCAGCTCACCGACGCGCCGATGGAGCCCAAGCCCGTCGGCCCGCTGCCGCTGCTCGTGGGCGGCGGCGGGGAGCGCCGCACCCTGCGCATCGCCGCCGAGCACGCCCAGGAGTGGAACGTGTGGAGCACGCCCGAGGTGTTCGCCCACAAGTCCGGGGTGCTCGACCGGCACTGCCACGAGCTCGGCCGCGATCCCTCCGAGATCCGCCGCTCCACCCAGGCCCTGCTGTTCCTCTCCGACGACCAGGCGTGGCTCGACCGCATCCGCGAGCGCGACATCGGCCGGGCCGCCATCGTCGGCACGCCGACAGAGGTGGTCGAGATCGTCGGCGCCTACCGCGACGCCGGCGTCGACGAGCTCATCGTCCCCGACTTCACGCTCGGTTCGGGCACCCGCCGCCTCGACACCCTCGACCGGTTCAAGGAAGAGGTCGCCATCCACTTCTGACCCCGCTCGGAGCTGGACGCGGCTGCGTACCGAATCCTGGGCCTCGCGCGCCCACCGGTACCGTTGACCGGGTGATCCCTGAGCGCTTCGCGCCCGTGCTCCGCGACGTCGGCCCCCTGGCCGAGGCGTTCGCCGCGGCCGGCCACCGCCTGTACCTGGTGGGCGGTGTGGTGCGCGACCTGCTGCTCGGCGACAACCGACCCTTCGACTACGACTTCACCACCGACGCCACGCCCGACCAGATCGAGGACGTGCTCGCCCGCTTCGACGCCGTCGAGGCCGTGTGGACGCAGGGCAAGCGGTTCGGCACCATCGGCGCCAAGGTGCGGGTGGGCGAGCCGGGCGACGAGCGGGTCGTCGACCACGAGATCACCACGCACCGCGCCGAGGCCTACGACCCGGAGTCCCGCAAGCCCGACGTGACGTTCAGCACGGAGATCGAGGCCGACCTGTCCCGGCGCGACTTCACCATCAACGCGATGGCGCTGTCGCTGCCCGACGCCCGGCTGGTCGACCCCTTCGGCGGCACCGCCGACCTGGCCGGGAAGGTGCTGCGCACGCCGCTGTCGGCCCACGAGTCGTTCTCCGACGACCCGCTCCGCATGCTGCGCGCCGCCCGCTTCCTCACCCGCTACGACCTCAAGCCCGACGACGAGCTCGTCGAGGCCGTGGAGACGATGGGGGAGCGGCTCGAGATCGTGTCCGCCGAGCGCGTGCGCGACGAGCTGAACCGCCTCATCGTGCTCGACGACCCCTCGCCGGGGCTCTGGTTCCTGGTCGACACCGGCCTCGCCGACCACTTCCTGCCCGAGCTGAGCACGATGCGCCTCGAGCAGGACCCCATCCACCGCCACAAGGACGTGCTCGCCCACACCATCGCGGTGGTGCGCAACACCTCGCCCGACCTCGTGCTCCGCCTCGCGGCGCTGTTCCACGACATCGGCAAGCCGGCCACCCGCGACTTCGGCCCGAAGGGCGTGACCTTCCACCACCACGAGGTGGTGGGCGCCCGCATGACCCGCAAGCGGATGAAGGCGCTCAAGTACCCGAACGACATCCGCGACGACGTGTCGCAGCTCGTGTTCCTCCACCTGCGCTTCCACGGCTACGGCGACGAGGCGTGGACCGACTCGGCCGTGCGCCGCTACGTGCGCGACGCCGGCCCGCTGCTCGACAAGCTCAACGAGCTCACCCGCTGCGACTGCACCACCCGCAACCGGCGCAGGGCCGAGATGCTCGCCCGCCGCATGGACGCCCTCGAGGAGCGCATCGAGGCGCTGCGCGAGCAGGAGGCCCTCGACGCGCTGCGCCCCGACCTCGACGGCCAGCAGGTCATGGAGCTGCTCGGGGTGGGGCCCGGACCCGTGGTGGGGCAGGCCCTGAAGGTGCTGCTCGAGGCGCGCGTCGAGGAGGGCCCGCTCGGTGAGGAGGAGGCCACCCGCCGCCTGCTCGCCTGGTGGGACGAGCGCCAGGGCGGGTCCGCCGGGACCCGCTGACCGCGTAGGAGACTGAGCCCATGTCCTGGACCCCGTTCTCCGTCGCCGCGCCTGCCGGCACCGCCCTCGGCGACGACGTCGTCACGTACGGACCGGAGATCCCGCGCGAGGACGCGCTGCGCCTGCTCGGCGACGTGGCCGGCAAGCGCGTCCTCGACCTCGGGTGCGGGGCCGGGCGCAACGCCGTGGCGCTGGCCCGGGCGGGCGCGCGGGTCATCGCCGTCGACGACGACCCCGCCCAGGTCGCCGAGGCGCGCCAGGCCGTCGACGCCGCCGACCAGAAGGTCGAGCTGCACCACTCGCCCCTCGCCGAGCTGGCGTTCCTGCGAGCCGACACCATCGACGCGGTGGTCTCCGTGTACGCGCTCGCCCGGGTGGCCGACGTGGGTCGGGTGTTCCGCCAGCTCCACCGGGTGCTGCGCCCCGAGCACTCGCTCGTCGTCAGCGTGCCGCACCCCACGTACGCCCTCCTCGATCCCGGCTCCGACCACCCGCTGCGCATCCGGCGCTCGGCCTTCGACGAGCAGCCCTACGCCGAGGACGACCCCCGTCACGGCACCCACGCCCGCTCCACGGGCGCCCTGTTCACCGAGCTCACCCGGGCCGGGTTCCGCGTCGACCACGTCCTCGAGCCGGCCGCCACCGGCAGCGGTGGTCCGCACTGGAGCCCGGCCATGCAGCACGTGCCGGCCACGCTCATCCTCCGCGCCCGCAAGGAGGGCATCTGAGGGCGGATCGGAGACACCGCCGGCGGATCCCTGGCTAGCCTGCTGCGGGTGCCGTTCCACCCGGGAGCCTCCGCCCTCGGTGCCGCCCGCCCCGCCGGCGTCGTCGACCACCGCATGGCGCGGCACGCGCTCGTCGACGAGTTCCGCCGCGGCCGGCTCGCCCAGCACGAGGTGTGCGACGCGCACCCCGAGCTGCGCCGGGCGGCCGAGCACATCAGCCGCAAGACCAACGAGATCTGCCCGATCTGCGAGGACCGGTTCCTCGTCCTCGTCACGTACGCGTTCGGTCCGCACCTGCCGCGCTCGGGCTACGCCATCG
Organism: Acidimicrobiales bacterium; assembly: GCA_035764875.1. Taxonomy (GTDB): domain Bacteria; phylum Actinomycetota; class Acidimicrobiia; order Acidimicrobiales; family Salinilacustritrichaceae; genus Salinilacustrithrix. Next base: position 17,411 of record DASTYO010000193.1, read on the forward strand.
AGAACCGGGCCGACATGAACAAGGTGCGGCGCACCACCTCGGAGTGCACCTGCTACGTCGTCGAGGTGTGCACGGGCTGCGGCTGGAACCACCTGCTGCAGACGTTCCCCGTCGAGGGCTTCCGCGGCAAGTGAGCGCCACCGGCCCCGGCGCGGCGCTGGCCCGCCCCCGGGACCTGCTGGAGCCAAGCGGGCTCGACCTCGCCGCGGCGGCCGCGGTGGCCGCAGCCGTGCTCGCCGCCACGTCCACCGGGTCGCTCGTGGTCGTGGCGCTGCTCGTGTGGGCCGCGACCCTCGACCGCCGCAGCGGCGTCGCCGTCCTGCTGGCGTCGCTCGCCAGCTCCGTCCGCTTCACCACCGCCACGCTCGACGACCTCGCGGGCATCCAGAGCGTGCTCGGCATCGCCGGCGAGGTCGGTCCGGCCGTCGCCGCGGCCTCGGCGTGGCTCGCCGCCGCGGCGGTGCTCCTCGCCACCCGTGCACCAGCCGCGCCGGGGGGCGACCGCGGCCTGCGCCGGTTCGGGCCGGCACTCGCCACCGGCACCCTCGCCGCCGCGCTCGTCGCCGGCCCCGGCCCCGACCAGCTCGGGCTGCGGATCGCCACCTCGTTCGCCGGCGTGGGACTGGCGGTCGGCATCACCGCCCTGCAGCGCCGGCGCGGCCCGCTGCCGGGTCCGGCCCTCGCGGTCGCCCTCGGCGCGGTGGCGGTCGTGCTCGGGGCGTGGCCGGCATGAGCGCCCTCGTCCTCGTGCTGCTGGCCGTGCCGGTGCTCGGCGCAGCGGCCGCCTTCGTCGTCCCCGAGCGAGCACCCCGGTACGCGCCGCTGGCCGCCGGCGCGGTGGCCCTCGGGTGGGCGCTGGTCGCCTCCGCCGACGAACCGGTCACCGCCGGCGAGCTCACCGTCGATCCGCTCCTGGCGGCGGCCGCGGCCGGGCTGGCGCTGCTCGTCGCCGGCGCGGGTGCCCGCACCGGGGGCGGCGTGGCCATCGGCCAGCTGGTCCTCGCCGCCGGCCCGCTCGGCGCGGCCCTGGAGACGCCCCCGCTGCCCGAGCGCCGGCTCGCCGCGGCCGTCGTGGTCGTCGCCGCCCTCGCCGCGCTGCGGCTGTGGCGCGAGCGGGCGCCCCGCCTCGGCCAGGCGCTCGCGCTGCTCGCCGGCGTCGTGCTCGCCACCGGCCTGGTCGGCGACGATCCGGCCGAGGCGGTCGCGCTCACCGCCGCCGGCACCACGGTGGCGGTGCTCGCCGCGCTCGTGTGGGCGCTGCCGGGCCGGCTGCTCCTGCCCCTCGGGCTCCTCGCCGTCGCCCGGGTCGCCCCGCTGCGCACGGCGCCGGAGGGGATCGACTGGGCGCTCGTCGTCGTCGCCGCCCTCCTCGCCGTCGGCGCCGTCGTGCTCGTGGCCGTGCGCGCCCGGCCCGTCGCCCAGCGCCTCCCGCTGGCCGCCGTGCTCGCCTCCGTCGGCCTGCTCGCCACCGAGGTGGGCGAGCTGCGGTCGGCAGGTGCGCTGCTCGGGGCGGGCGCCGTGCTCGCGGTCGCCGGCCGGCACCCGGTGGCGCTCGCCGCCCTGCTGCCCGGGCTCGCCGCGGCGTTCCACGTCGCCGGCACCGCCCACCAGCCCGAGCACGGCCTGCTCGGGGCCGCGGCCCTGCTCGTCGTCGTGCTCGGCGCCCTCCAGGGCCCTCCCGCGGCGGTCGACCTCACCCGCCCTGCCGTCGCCCGCATGAGCCCGGTCGCCGCCGCGGCGCTCGTCTTCGGCGTGGTGCCGCTGTGGGGCTGGTCGGGCGCCGACCCCGAGGGCCTCCGCAGCGCCGTCACGGTGGCTGTCGCCGTCGCGGTGCTGGTCCTGCTCGTGCAGCGAGCCGCCGCGCTCCGCCACCAGCTCGACGGCCCGGCCCGGCGGGCGCGGCCGGGCACCGACGACATCGCCTCCTGGGTGGAGCCGCCGGCCGAGGCGGCGCCGGCACCCACCGCCGACCCGGCGGCTGCGGGGCGCCGGGGCCGCGTCGGTAAGATCGTCGGTCGCCCGCTCGGGGCTCCTTCGCATGGCACAGCGCTCCAAGACGCCGAGTCCGTCCCGGAAGAAGGCCACGGGGAAGCAAGCGACGGCTCGTCGTCGTAGCGTCCTGTGGCGGTTCCGTCGCAGCCTCTTCCTCGTCGCGCTCGTCCTCGTCGGCAGCGTCGCCGGCGCCGGGTTCGTGCTCGCCCAGGTCGAGCTGCCCGAGGAGGACCCGCTCCTGCAGTCGACGTTCGTGTGCGCGGCCGACGTCGCCGAGGACTGCGGGCCCGACAACGCGATGGCGAAGCTCTCCGGCGAGGAGGACCGCGTCTCGGTGCCGCTCGACGAGATGCCGAAGGTGTTCATCGACGCGGTGCTCGCCGCCGAGGACCGCCAGTTCTTCTCCCACTCCGGCATCGACCCCGTCGGCATCTTCCGGGCCATCTACCGCGACCTGCGCAACGAGGGCGTGCGCCAGGGCGGCTCCACCATCACCCAGCAGTACGCCAAGAACGCCTACCTCTCGTCCGAGCGCACCATCACCCGCAAGCTCAAGGAGGCGGTGCTCGCGGTCAAGCTCGAGCGCGACCTCTCCAAGGAGCAGATCCTCCACCGGTACCTGAACACGGTGTACTTCGGTCGGGGCGCGTACGGCGCCGACGCCGCGGCGCGGGCGTACTTCGGCACGTCCATCCGCAACGTCGGCCTCTCGCAGGCCGCGTACCTCGCCGGTCTGATCCGGGCGCCCGAGAGCGCCGACGCCAGCATCGACCCCGAGCGGGCCGCCTTCCGGCGCGACTCCGTGCTGGGGGGCATGCGCAAGATCGGCATGATCACCCAGGACGAGCACGACGCCGCGGTGGCCGTGCCCATCGAGGAGATGGTGCAGCCCCGGGCGCCCCGCGACGGCGTGTCGATGATGCGGGGTGCCGACGTCGGCGCCACCTACTACGTCGAGTACGTCCGCCGGCTGCTGTACGAGAAGTACGGCGCCGAGCGCGTCAACGGCGGCGGCCTGCGCGTGTACACCTCCCTCGACCTCGACCTGCAGCGCCAGGCCCACGAGGCGGTGTGGGGCACCCTGAACCAGCCCGACGACCCCGCCGGCGCGCTCGTCTCGGTCGACGAGCTCGGCCGCATGGTCGCCATGGTGGGCGGCCGCGACTTCGACGCCTCCGAGGTCAACCTCGCGCTGGGGAAGGCCGCCGGCGGCTCCGGTCGGCAGCCCGGCTCGTCCTTCAAGCCCATCGTCCTCGCCACCGCGCTCGAGCAGGGCATCTCCCTCGAGTCGCAGTTCATGAACGAGAACGAGAAGGTGTACCCGAAGGCCAACAACGGCGAGGACTGGGAGGTCGCCAACTACAGCGAGGGCCGCGAGGACGTGGTCGACCTCCTCGAGGCCACGCAGGTGTCGTCCAACACGGTGTACGCCGACCTGATGCTCGAGGTCGGCCCGGCCAACGTCGTGCACCTCGCCCGCCAGCTCGGCATCAGCGCCGAGCTCCCGCCGGTCAACTCCCTCGTGCTCGGGGCCGGCGAGGTCTCGGTGCTCGACATGGCCAACGCCTACGCCACCTTCGCCCGCGGCGGCGAGTCCGTCGACCCCATCGTCATCACCCGCGTCGAGCAGGTGGTCGACGGGGAGGTGCGGGTGCTCGAGACCGCGTCCCCCGACACCGAGCAAGCCGTGTCCGAGTCCACCGCCGCCCAGGTCACCTACGCGCTGCGCCAGGTGGTGCTCGGCGGCACCGGCACGGCCGCGGACTTCGGCGTGCCGATCGCCGGCAAGACCGGCACCACGCAGGACTACCGGGACGCCTGGTTCGTCGGCTACACCCCGAAGCTCACCACCGCCGTGTGGATGGGCTACCCCGACGTCGACGAGGAGGGCAAGCCCCGCTTCATGCGGGACGTGCGGGGCCGCAGCATCACGGGCGGCTCGCTGCCGGCGGAGATCTGGCGCACCTTCATGCAGGCCGCGGTGGCCGGCGAGGACCACGGTTCGTTCCCGACGCCCGAGTTCACCGGCGAGATGCTCAACCCCGACCTCACGACCACGACGTCCACCACCACGACGCTTCCGGTCTGCGAGGAAGGCGAGGACCCCGACGAGTCGTCGTGCCGCACCACGACCACCACCACCGATCCGGACGACACGACGACCACCACCGCGGACGACGAGACCACCACCACCACGTCGTCGTCCACCACCACGGCACCGCCGTCCACGACGACGACCACCACGAGCGCACCGCCCTCGACCACCACGACCTCCGAGATCGGCATCGGCGACTGACCGGTCCCTGGTCGGACCCATGTCGCGGTGCGTGCGGCCTTCGCTACGCTGCGGCCCATCGGCTCTGCACGGGTCCTCCGCACCGCCGTCCTCGCGCTCCTGATCCCGCTGCTCGGGTTCGGGTCGGGGCTCCTCCCCGCTGCGCCTGCGCCGGCCGCGGCCGAGGTGGCGGCGCCCGCCTCGACCACCCACCAGGCCACCGTCGCCCGCCTCTACGAGGCGTACTTCCTGCGTCCCCCCGATGGTGAGGGGCTCGCGTACTGGACCCGGCTCGCCGACGGCGGCCTGCCGGTGGCGGAGATCTCCGGGTACTTCGCGGCCTCGGCCGAGTTCGCCCACCGGTACGGCACCCTCGACGACCCGGGCTTCGTCCGGCTCGTGTACCGCAACGTGCTGCGGCGAGAACCCGACCCGAGCGGGTACGCGTACTGGCTCGGGATGCTGCGCGGCGGCCTCACGCGCGGCGCGTTGATGCTCGGCTTCTCGGAATCGCCGGAGTTCCGCGACGTGCTCCGAGACCGTCAGGCCCGCCGGAGCAACCCGCTCGCCGGGTGGGACCTGCACGTCTCGTCGTGGAGCCCGGCGGCGGTGGCCGCCGAGGACCTGCGGTCCACGCGTCCGGCGGACGCCGCCCGGCTCGACCTCCTCGCCCGCACGCCGACGGCCCGCTGGTTCGGGGAGTGGAGCGGCGACGTGCGGGCCGCGGCCGCCGGGTACGTGCGCGAGGCCGCGGCCGCCGGCGCGCTGCCCGTCCTGGTGCCCTACGCCATCCCCGGCCGCGACTGCGGCTCGTACTCCGGGGGCGGGGCGGCCTCGGCCGGCTGGTACCGCCTGTGGATCCGGGAGCTCGCCGCGGGCATCGGCGACCGGCCGGCCGCGGTGGTGGTCGAGCCCGACGCGGTCGCGCTCGCCGAGTGCCTCGACCCGACGGCCGAGGACGAGCGGTACGCGCTCCTGGCCGACGCCGTCGCGACGCTCGCGGCGCTGCCGGCCACGGTCGTGTACCTCGACGCCGGCCACGCCGGCTGGCTGCCGGTCGACGAGCTGGTGGCGCGGCTGCGGCGGTCCGGCATCGACCGAGCCCGCGGCATCGCCCTGAACGTCTCGAACTTCGGCGCCACCGAGGACCAGGCCATCTACGCCACGGCGATCGCCGACCGGCTCGGCGTCCACGCCGTCGTCGACACCAGCCGCAACGGCGCACCGGGCGACGGCACCTGGTGCAACCCGTTCGGCCGGGCCATCGGAGCGTTCCCCACCACCAGGCCCGACGCCCCGGAGGTGATCGACGCGCTGCTGTGGGTCAAGGTGCCCGGCGAGTCGGACGGGACGTGCAACGGCGGCCCGCCCGCGGGGCAGTTCTGGACCGAGTACGCGGTGGACCTGGTGCGCAACGCCGGGTACTGACGCGCGTGCCTGCCTGCCCTACACCTCCTGGTGGGGGTAGTGGATGCGGCACACGTAGCACCACCGCTCGGTGCCGGGCTGGGGCTCGACCTTGCCCTCGGTGTCCCAGTCCTCGGGGGTGACGTACACGCGCCGGACCTCGGTGAGGTCCTCCTCGCTGCCGCAGCTCTCGCAGGTTCCGATGGCCATGGCGCGCAACCTACCGGCGTCGCTCGCGCGTCCCGTCGTGAGGTCGGGACATTCGTCCCAAAGACAGCGCGCCGCTGGCCGGTCGATGATGGCCCCGGTGCACGCTCGCACCCTGCGAGCGCCCCGGGTGGAAGAGGAGATGGATCCTGTGAGGAACACACGTGCACGCTCGGTTGCGGCCGGGCTGCTCTCGTTCGCGCTGCTCGCCGGCGCGTGCGGGGATGACGACGACGACACCGAGGCCTCGGCCGGCGGTGGCGACACCACCGAGACGACGGAGGCCACCGACACCACGGAGGCGGAGGGCGAGGCGGCGGAGGGCGAGATGACCGCCCTCGACGTCACGCTCACGGCGGACGGGCTCGAGGGAGTGCCCGAGGAGTTCGCCGGCGGCG
>DASTYO010000194.1:0-9494 GCA_035764875.1 Acidimicrobiales bacterium
GGCTGCGGGCTCAGACGACGGTCGCGAGGCCGACGAAGGCTGCGTAGCCGACGAGGAGCACCGCGGCGTCCCCTCGCGTGAGCCGCCCGGCGCGGTGGCTCAGCGCGAGGACGGCGACCAGCGCCAGCAGCATCCCGAGCATGGGCAGGTGGAGCAGCGACGCGTCCTTGACCTCGAGGGGCGTCAGCACGGCGGCGGCACCGAGGGTCATGGTGGCGTTGTACGCGTAGCTGCCGACGACCGCGGCGACGACGGCGTCGGTGATGCCGCGGCGGGCCGAGGACCAGGCGAGGACGACGAGCTCGAAGGCCGTCGCGAAGCCGACGATCGTCAACGAGAGACGGGTCTGGTCCGCTTCGACGTCGGTGAAGCGACGGACCGCCTCGACCAGCAGGGCGGCGCCGACGACGATGCCGGCGGTGCCGACGACGACGAGCAGGAGCTCGCGTCCCACGCGCCCCGTGCTCGCCTCCGACCTCGCCTCCTCGAGCTCGGCCGTCTCGCCCAGCACCGGCGGGCGCCGTTCACGGATCCAGATGACCGCCACGTACGCCACGTAGGCCACGACCAGCACCGCGCCCTCGAGCCGGCCGACCGCACCGTCCCAGGCGAAGAGGACGGCGACCACGCCCGCGGGCAGCGCGAGGGCGGCGTACCTGCGGGTCGACGGGGAGAACGGGAGCGGCGCAACGAGCGCACCGACGGCGATCGCCACGAGGCAGATGGCGGCGTTGGCCCCGACGACGTCGCCGAAGGCCACGGCCGGCACGTCTCTGAGCCCCGCCCCGATCGCCGTGGCCAGCTCCTCCGGCTCGGCTCCTGCGAGCAGCAGCGCCAAGGCGAAGGTGGTGACGCCCAGGCGAGCGGAGGCCGCAGCGAGGTGCTCGGCGAACTGCTCCGCCCCCCAGACGATGAGGGCGACGCCGAGGAGCAGCAGCAGGAGCTCGAGCACGACGACAGGATGGCGCGCCGCCACGTCGGGGCCGCGCGCTCCTGCAGGTCAGCCGGGCACGCGGACCGGGATGACCGCCTCGTCGAACTGCTCGCCGTCCTGGTCGATGGCGCGCAGCAGGATGTGGTCGTCGTAGATGTTCATGTCGACGAAGTGGTGGGTCGAGTAGGCGACGGCGGTGAAGTCGTCGATGCCGGTGCGGCGGGTCCGCGACGCGGCGCCGGTCACGATGTAGGTGACGCCGTTGATCGGATCGCTGCGCTGGTAGTCGTGCTCGTGTCCCGAGAACACGATCTGCACGCCGTACCGCTCGAAGAGGGGGACGAACGTCTCCCGCACCGTCTCGTTCGAGCCGTGCGGGCCGCTGGAGTAGGGCGGATGGTGGAAGCCGACGAGCTTCCAGGTGGCGTCGCTCGCGGCCAGGGTCTCCTCGAGCCACGCCAGCTGGTCGGGGTCGGTGGGGATGGTGCTGTCGAGCGCGATGCCGAGCATCTCGCCCCGTTCGACGGCGTACCAGCGGCCGGGCATCCCGAGTGCCTCGAGCTGGGCATCGCCCGTGCCGGAGATCTCGTCGTGGTTGCCGAGGATGGCGAAGAGCTCGGTGCCGGCATCGAGCAGCGGTCCGAACGGCTCGAACACGGTCGCCCGGATGCGCTCCGGGTCACCGGCTGGGTACACGTTGTCGCCGAGCAGCATGAGGATGTCGTACCGGTCGACCTCGGCCTGCGCTTCGATCGCCGCTGCGGTCCGGAACTCGCGGTCCCCGCCGTCGCCGACGTCCCCGACCAGCGCCACCCGGAGCCACGGTTGCGCGTCCGGGGGCATGGGGATCGGCTCCCAGGTCTGCGACGGCCCGCCGACGCGGTGGGTGAGGGTGGCCACGACCACGTCGCCGTAGAGGGCGGCGACGGCGGCCGCCACGACCGCCAGCGCCGAGAGCAACCCCACGAGCCACGGCCACCGTCGCGTCGCCCGTCTCTCCCGCGCCGGTACGACCTCCGGGTCCACACCGGGCGCCACGCGCGTGCCGATGCTCACGGGTCCATGGTGCATCCAGCCACGTCGGTCCGGACAGGGCCGAACGGCCTGGCCCGAGCGTGATGCCGACGAGGCGCGCCGTGACGACGGCGCGTCCTCATGTGACGTGCGGCCCTAGGCCCCGCCTGCGCTCGCGCCCACGATGACCTTCAGTCCATCGGCGGCTTCGCCCGCCCGAACAGGAGGTGTGCGCCGTGGAGATCGAAGAGCTGTTCGGACTCCCAGCCCATCCGCTCGTGGTCCACGCCGCCGTGGTCCTGCTGCCACTCGCCGCGGTGGCGACCGTCGTGTGCGCCGCCGTGCCGCGAGCTCGACGGTCCTACGCCGTCGTCGCCCTCGGACTGGCGCTCGTGGCCGTGGTGGCGGTCGGGTTGGCGCAGGGATCCGGCGAGGAGCTCGAGGAGCAGGTCGACGAGACGGCGCTGGTCGAGGAGCACACGGAGCAGGGCGAGCGGGTGCTGCCCTGGGCGATCGGCGTCGCCGTCGCCGCGGCTGCAGTCGCAGCCATCCCACTGGTGGGGCGGCGCCGCCCGACCCTTCCCGCCAAGACGGTCACCGCAGTGGTCGTCGCCGTGTCGCTCGTCGCCGGCGTGGGCGCGACCTGGACCGTCATCGACGTCGGACACAGCGGCGCCAAGGCCACCTGGGACGACGTGGGGGCCGAGGACGAAGGCGACTGATCCGATGCGTCGCCGGGCCGCGGAGCTCGCGCCATGACCGCCACGGGGGTCGAGCACGCGCACGAGGGCCTGTCGAGCGGCGAAGCGGCCGCCCGACTCGCCCGGGACGGGCCCAACGTCGTCGTCCCCGAGCGGCGCGGGCACCGCGCCAAGCGGCTCCTCGGCCCCTTGGCCGACCCCATGGTCGCCCTGCTGCTGCTCGCCGCCCCGACGTACCTGCTGATCGGTGAGACCACCGACGCGATCGTCGCGTTCGTGGCCCTCGGTCCGATCGCCGCCGTCGGCTGGCTCCTCGAATCACGTGCCGAACGCACGCTCGACCAGCTCCGCCGCCTCACGGCACCCACGGCCACGGTCGTCCGCGACGGCTCGGAGCGGACGGTTCCCGTCGCGGACCTCGTCGTGGGCGATCTCGTGCGGATCCATGAAGGCGACATCGTCCCCGCCGACGCCATGGTCCTCGAGCTCACGCAGCTGCTCGTGGACGAGTCCGCCCTGACCGGCGAGTCGCTGCCGGCCAGCAAGCGGCTCGAGCCGGACGGCGACGCGTCGAGGGTGTGGGCGGGGACGACGGTCCTGTCCGGGCGGGCGCTCGCCCGCGTGTCCGCGACCGGGCTCGCCACGCGCTACGGGCGCATCGGCGCGTTGGTCGCCTCGGCGGGGGCTCCGCTGACGCCGATGCAGCGCAGCCTCGTGCGCCTCGTCCGCGCCCTCGCCCTCCTGGCCGGGGTCTTCTGCGTGGCGGTGGTCGTCGCCGAGCTGCTGCACGGCGACGGATGGGGCGACGCCGTGATCGCCGGCGTGAGCCTCGCCATCGCCGCCATCCCCGAAGAGTTCTCGATGATCTACACGCTCTACCTGGCGCTCGGCGCGTGGCGGCTCGCCCAGGAGCACGCCCTGGTGCGCCGGCTGCCCAGCGTCGAGACGCTCGGGTCGACCACGGTGATCTGCGCGGACAAGACCGGCACCCTCACGCACGGGCGCATCGCGGTCGCCGGCTGCTGGACCAGTGGGGGCGGAGCCCGCTCCGACGGCGGCACGCTCACCGAAGAGGAGCTCGAGCTGCTCGAAGCCGCGGTGCTGGCGTGCGAACCGGACCCCTACGACCCCCTCGACGTCGCCATCGTCGACCACGCGCGCCGCCACGGCGTCGACATCGCCGCGCTCCACGCCGCACCGCTCGTGCGGGACTGGCCGTTCGACCCCCAGGACAAGTACCTGACCCACGTCTGGGCACCACGCTCGGCGCCACCCAGTGCGCCGTTGCGCGCCGCGGCCAAGGGCTCCCTCGAAGGGATCGTCGAGCACAGCCACCCCGATCCGGCGCTGCACGCGGCGGCAGGCGCGGCGAACGCCATGTTCACCGAGACCGGGATGCGCGTCATCGCCGTCGCCGCGGGAACGGCGCCGGTCGACGTGGCGGGGCGCCGCGACGACGAGGCGGAGCTGCGCCTGCTCGGCCTCGTCGGCTTCAGCGACCCGATCCGCGACGGAGTCGACGACGCGCTCGGCGAGTGCAGAGCGGCCGGCATCCGCGTCGTGATGATCACCGGCGACCACCCGGCCACCGCCCACGCCGTCGCCGAGGGCCTCGGCCTCCCGCACGAGACCGACGGCGCGGACGTCATCGCCACCGGCGACGACCTCGACGACGCCGACGACGAGGAGCTCGGTCGCTTGGTCGCCCACGCCAACGTCTACGCCCGCACCCGCCCCGAGCAGAAGCACCGCCTCGTCCAGGCCCTGCGCCGGCGAGGCGAGGTGGTCGCCATGACCGGCGACGGCATCAACGACGCGCCCGCCCTCCGCGAAGCCGACATCGGCGTCGCCATGGGCCAGCGCGGCACCGACGTCGCCCGAGAGGCCGCCACGATCGTGCTCCTCGACGACAACTTCGCCACGATCGTCACCGCCGTCCGGGACGGACGTCGCATCTTCGACAACCTCACCCGAGCGTTCGCCTACCTGATCGCCTTCCACCCGCCGCTGCTCCTCGGCGCCCTGGTCGTCCCCCTCCTCGGCGAGCCGCTGCTGCTGCTGCCGATCCACCTCGTCGCCCTCGAGCTCCTGCTCCACCCCGTCGTCTCCCTCGTCTTCCAAGCCGACCCGCCCGACCCCGACGCGATGCGACGTCCGCCGCGACCCGTCGGCGACGCGCTGCGCCTGCGCTCGTGGGGCCGGCCCTACGCCGTCGGTGGGGTCCTCGCCGTGGCGGTGCTCGCCGTCTACCTCGTCGCTCTGGGTGCGTGGCCCGAGGAGGAGGCCCGTGCGCTCGGGTTCGCCTCGCTCCTCGCCAGCCAGCCGGTGCTCCTGCTCAGCATGCGCACCCCCAGCCGTCCGCTCTGGGCCAGCGGCCGGCCCTGGACCACGACGCTCACCGTCGTCAACGCGGTGATCGTGCTGGCGACCGTGGCCGTCGTCTACGTCCCGCCCCTCGCGGAGCTCCTCCACCTCGAGCCGTTCCCGGCGGCGTGGTGGGCAGTGGTGCTGGCCGTCGCCGCCAGCACCGCGTGGTCGGAGCCGCTCAAGGCCCGACGGTGGAGGCGGGCCGGCGGATGACCTCGTCGAAGCGCTCGACGATGTCGGTCACATCACCTGCCGGCCACGGGGAGCTGCTGCCCGAGGTGGGCAGCTTCTGGGCGCAGGACGTGGACGCAGTCCTGCGTGCAGTGCGGAGCGACCGTCGTGGCCTGGCCGCATCCGAGGCGGCCGACCGGCTCAGGCGAGTCGGGCGGAACACGGTCGGTCGCCCTCGCGAGCACCGGGGTGCCCGGCTGCTCGCTGCCCAGTTCACCAGTCCCATCATCCTGATCCTCGTGGCGGCCACGGTCCTCTCGATGGCACTCGGTGACATCACCGATGGCGTGATCATCCTCACCATCATCGTGGCGAGCGGCGTGCTGGGCTTCTGGCAGGAGCACAGCGCGGGGCGAGCCGTCGATGCGCTGCTCGACCAGGTCCGCGTCGACGTCGAGGCGCTGCGCGACGGGCGCGAGGGGGCGGTGCCGATCGACGAGGTCGTACCCGGGGACGTCGTCGTGCTGCGGGCCGGCGACATCGTGCCGGCGGACTGTCGGGTCGTGGAGTCCCACAGCCTGCTCGTCGACGAGTCGGCGCTGACCGGCGAGTCCTTCCCGGTCGAGAAGGTCGCGGCTGCCGCCCGCCGGGACGCGCCGTTGGCGCAGCGGACCAGCGCGGTGTTCTCCGGTACGCACGCGGTCAGCGGCACGGGCACGGTCGTCGCGGTCGCCACCGGCGCGGCGACGCAGTTCGGCGCCCTGGCGGCGGAGCTCGAGAGCAGGGACGTGACGACGCGGTTCGAGCGCGGCATCACCGCGTTCGGGCTGCTGCTCGTCCGAGCGATGGTCGTGCTCGTCACCGCCATCTTCACCATCAACGTGGTGTTGAACCGGCCGCTGGTCGAGTCGCTGCTGTTCTCACTCGCCCTCGCCGTCGGGCTCACGCCGCAGCTGCTGCCGGCCATCGTCGCGGTGAGCCTGTCGAGCGGCGCCCGACGCATGGCGACGGAGAAGGTGATCGTGAAGCGGCTCGACGTCATCGAGGACTTCGGGACGATGACCGTCCTGTGCACCGACAAGACCGGCACGCTCACCGTCGGGGGAGCGCGCCTGGACGCCGCCGTCGACCTCGCCGGCGAGGCCAGCGAGGAGGTGCTGCGGCTCGCCCGACTCAACGCCGGCCTCCAGCACGGCTTCTCCAACCCGCTCGACGCGGCCATCCTCGCCGGTGGGGCACCGGTGGACGATCGGCTTCGACTCGACGAGGTCCCGTACGACTTCGAGCGGAAGCGACTCTCGGTTCTCGTCGCGCGGGAACCGCCGATGCTCGTCACCAAGGGCGCCTACCGGGAGGTCCTCGCCGCGTCCACGACTGCCCAGCTCGGCGACCGCCTCGTACCGCTCGACGAGGCCCGCACCCAGCTCGACGAGCAGTACGCGCAGCGGAGCGTCGAGGGCTACCGCGTGCTGGCGGTGGCCACCCGCGACCTCCCGGGACGAGCGACGGTGACCGCGGGCGACGAGCGCGAGCTGACCGTCCGCGGCCTCCTGGCCTTCGCCGACCCGCCGAAGGCCGGCGCCGCCGACGCGATCGAGGCACTCGCCGGGCTCGGGGTCTCGGTCCGGATGATCACCGGCGACAACCACTTGGCCGCCCGGCAGATCGCGTCCGCGGTCGGCCTCGCGGCGGACCAGGTGCTCACCGGAGGCGACATCGATCGGCTCGACGACCACGAGCTCGCGGAGACGGCGGGTCAGGTCGCCGTGTTCGCTGAGGTCGATCCCATGCACAAGGAGCGCGTCGTGCGTGCGCTCCGTGCCTCCGGTGCGACTGTCGGGTTCCTCGGCGACGGGATCAACGACAGCGCCGCGCTCCACGCCGCGGACGTCGGCATCTCCGTCGACACCGCGGTCGACGTCGCCAAGCAGTCGGCGGCGATCGTCCTGCTCGACAAGAGCCTCGACGCGGTCGCCGAGGGCGTCCGCCTCGGCCGGCGCACCTTCGCCAACACCATGAAGTACGTGCGCGTCACCACCAGCGCGAACTTCGGGAACATGCTCTCCATGGCGGCCGCCGCGGTGTTCCTCCCGTTCCTGCCGCTGCTGCCCCGCCAGATCCTGCTGCTCAACTTCATGTCCGACATCCCCGGCACGACCATCGCGGCGGACGCGGTCGACCGCGAGCAGCTCGAGCGGCCACGGGCGTGGGACATCGGATCGATCCGCCGCTTCATGATCACGTTCGGGCTCATCAGCTCCGCCTTCGACCTCGCCACCTTCGCCGTCCTCCGGCTCGGGTTCCACGCTGGTGCCGACCTGTTCCGCAGCGGCTGGTTCGTCGAGTCCACCGCCACCGAGCTCGCCGTCATGCTGGTCCTGCGCACGCGCCGGCCGTTCTGGCGGAGCCGACCCGGTCACGCCCTGCTGGCGTCCAGCGTCGCCATCGCCGCGGTCACCGTGGCGCTGCCCTACTCGCCGCTGGCCGGACCGCTGGGGCTCGTCGGTCTGCCCCTCCGGATCGTCGCGGTCCTCACGGGGCTCACGGTGCTCTACGTCGGCGTCAACGAGGCGGCCAAGCGCCGCGGCATGGTCACGGACTGACCGATGGCAGCGCAGCCGACGGCCCGCCGACGAGCTCGAGGTGCCGCCGTCCTCGCTGCCCTCGTGGTCGCGCTGGTCGTGCTCGTGGTGATCGTCGCCCGGGAGGGTCCGGACCGCACGGTCGTCGGCACGGCGATCCGGGTCGAGCCGCACCAGCTCTGCGTCGCCCAGGCCGGAGGGCGGGACGTGTGCGTGTTCGTCGATGCCCCGCAGCAGCTCGACGACGTCGCGGTGGACGACTGCGTCCGCGTGCGCTACTCGTCCGAGGAGATCCTGGTGTCGGTCTCCACCGAGCCGGGCGCCTGCTCGTGAACCGGGTCGGTCCGGGCTCGGGCGGACGTCACGCGTCCTCGTCGTCTACGCCCGCTCCGGGCTCTCGCCGGCAGTGAAGGCGCTGCTCGACGAGATCGTCGCGCCCGCGGTCTGAGGGCGCGGCGGGCGGCTGCCCAGGTCCGGCGCCAGGTACAGGAGCAGGACGGGCATGGCGTAGCCGAGCCATGCCGCCAGCTGCTCGATGGACGGGCGGGGGTCCCAGCCGACCAGCGCGGCGAGGAACCGGCCGGACTGCGTCTGCTCCGTGAGCCACGCCTGCGACCGGAGGTCGTACACGCCGTTGAGGTTGAACGAGCGGAGGTCGCCGGTGGCCTGGAGCAGCTGGATCGTGTGGGCGGCGAGGCCGGCGGCGAAGACGATGAGCACGGCCCCCGTCGCGGCGAAGAACACCCGCATCGGGATGCGGCGACCACCCCAGTAGATGAGCGCGGCGAGCGCCACGGCGGCGGCGAGACCGAGGAGCGCACCGATCGCCAGGTCCGCGGCGCCGTCCCGGTCGGACAGCGCCAGCAGGAACAGCGCCGACTCGATGCCTTCGCGGACCACCGCCGCCATCGCGACCAGCGCGACCGCGCGACCGGTCCGCTCCGAGCGCAGGGCCGCGTCGATCTTCGCCTCGAGCTCCCCCCGCACCTGCCGGGCCTGCCGGCGCATCCAGAACACCATCCAGGTGAGCACCACCAGCGCCACCGCCGACACGGCGGCGAAGGCCCGCAGGCGGGTGACGCCTTCGAGGTCGCCGATGGTGGCACGGACGCCCAGACCCACGAGCAGGGATGCACCGATCGCCGCGGCGACGCCGAGCCAGACGGAGGAGCGCAGGTCGGGGCGGTCGATCCGCCGGAGGTAGACCAGCACGATCGACACGACGAGGGCGGCTTCGAAGCCCTCGCGGAGCATGATCAGCATCGAGGAGACCACACAGCGGACGTTAAGGCTGCTTACATGAGAGGACGGTGAGAGCACGGCCTGGTGCGGCGGGCTCACCCGGCGCTCATGCGGTTCTCATCTCTGTGGCCGTACCGTCTGCTCGTGCACGTGCTGGTGGTCGAGGACGACCTCAAGATGGCGGGGCTCCTGCGCCGGGGCCTCGAGCACGAGGGCTACGCCGTGGACGTGGTGGGCACGGGCGACGATGCGCTGTGGGCGGCGTCCGAGCTGACGATCGACGCGGTGGTGCTCGACGTGATGATCCCCGACCCCGACGGGTTCGAGGTGTGTCGCCGGCTGCGCCGGGCCGGGCGCTGGATGCCGGTCCTGCTGCTCACCGCGCGGGACTCGGTGGCCGATCGGGTGCGGGGGCTCGACGCAGGCGCCGACGACTACCTGGTGAAGCCGTTCGCCTTCGACGAGCTGTTCGCGCGGCTTCGG
>DASTYO010000195.1:0-7279 GCA_035764875.1 Acidimicrobiales bacterium
CTCGGCCTGCGCTCACCCTTCGGGGAGGTGGACTACCCGTGATCGGCGACGTGGTCCACCCGCGGGCGGTGGCGGTGGGGGCGTCGGTCGCGCTGGCCATCTGCGTGCCGGCAGCCATCCTCGCCCAGGTGCTGGACGAGGCCGGCACGGTGGACGACGACTCGTCCTGGCTGCTCGTGCTGTTCGCCGTCATCCTCGTGGGCATGGGCGCCGGCGGGTACGTCGCCGCCACCCGCCGCCTCGACGCGCCGCTCACCAACAGCGCGCTCGCCGCGCTGGCCGCCTACCTGCTCGTCCAGACGGTCGGCGCCATCCGGCTGCTCGCCTCCGGCGACGACGTCACGTGGGCGGCCATCCCGTTCTTCGCCCTCCTGTCGGCGTCGGCCGGCATGGCCGGCGGGCTGGTCGCCGACCACCGCGCCCGCCGCCCGCGATGACCGTCCTCGTCGTCGACGCCGGCACCTCCGGCGTCCGGTCCGTGGCGGTCCGTCCCGACGGCTCGGTGGCCGCCGAGGTCCGGGCCGAGGTGCTGCCGGCCTCGCCCGCACCCGGGCTCGTCGAGCTCGACCCCGCCGCCACCGCTGCTGCGGCCGTCGAGACCGCCACCGCGGTGCTCGACCAGGTGGGTCCGGTCGACGGCGTGGGCATCACGAACCAGCGGGCGTCGACGATCGCCTGGGACGCCCGCACCGGCGAGGCCGTCGCGCCGGGCATCGGTTGGCAGGACCTGCGCACGGTGGGCCGCTGCCTCGCCCTGCGCGCCGAGGGGGTGCGGCTCGCGCCCAACACGTCGGCCTGCAAGGCGGAGTGGCTGGTGCAGCACACCGACGTGCCCGCCGAGCACCTCCGCATCGGCACGGTCGACACGTGGCTGGCCTGGGTGCTGAGCGATGGCTCCTCCCACGTCACCGACGCGTCGAACGCGCTCGTCACCGAGCTCTACGACCCGGCAGGGCGGCGCTGGCGCGGCGACCTGCTGTCGCTGCTCGGCGTGCCCGAGGGGGCGCTGGCCCGCGTGGTCGACTCCGCAGGCGTCGCCGCCGAGGCCCGAAGGCTGCCGGGCGCACCGCCCATCGCCGCGCTGGTCGGCGACCAGCAGGCCTCGTTGCTCGGCCAGGGCTGCATCGCACCGGGCGACGCCAAGCTCACGCTCGGCACCGGCGGGATGCTCGACGTGTGCCTCGGCCCCGATCCCGGGCCCAGCCCCACGGCCGGCACGTTCCCGATCATCGCCTGGCGCCTGGCCGGCGCCGACACCTGGGGCCGCGAGGCGGTGATGCTCAGCGCCGGCACCTGCGTCGAGTGGCTGCGCGACGGCCTCGGCATCCTGGACGACGTCGCCGACAGCGACGCCGTGGCCGCGACCGTTCCCGACGCCGGCGATGTCATGTTCGTCCCCGCCCTCTCCGGGCTCGGCACGCCGCACTGGGACCACGGCGCCCGGGGCACGCTCGTCGGCATCACCCGGGGCACCACCCGCCCCCACATCGTGCGCGCCGTGCTCGAGGGCGTGGCGCTGCGGGCGGCCGAGCTGCTCGACGCGGCCGAGGCCGACGCCGGCATCACCGCCGCCACGCTGCGCGTGGACGGCGGCATGAGCCGCAACGCCCAGGTCCTCCAGGCGCTCGCCGACGCGTGCGGCCGACCCGTGGAGCGGTCGCCCCTCGTCGAGGCCACCGCCCTCGGGGCCGCGTACCTCGCCGGCGTCGCCGTCGGCACGTGGCCGGACCTCGCGACCGCCGCCGCCACCCGCCCCAGCACCGAACCGATCACCCCTCGACGCTCGCTGGACCGGGAGCGCTTCGCTGACGCCACCCGCCGGGCCGCCGGTTGGATCCCCGAGCTGTCGAGCCTCGACCTGTAGGAGCGAGCGTGCCCCTCTCCCACCTGTCCCCGATGCCGAGCCGCCGGTCGTTCCTCACCGTCGCGGCGGGTGTGGCCGTCGGCGCGACGGCGGCGCCGGTCCTCGTCCCGGTCGAGCGCCTGCTCCCCCGCGCGGCTGCCCAGCAGCTCGACGGCGCCGGGTTCGCCGCCTTCGGCGAGTCGCTGGAGCTCGCGGTGGTCGAGGCCTACGACGGCATCGTCGACCTCCTCTCGAGCGACCTCGCCGCCGTGGCCGATGGCTTCGTGGACCACCACCGGGAGCACGCCGAGGCGTTCGCCGAGCTCGCCGGCGAGCGGGCCACCGGCCAGGCGAACGGACCGCTCCTCGAGGCGCTCACGCCCCAGATCGAGGAGCTCGGCACGCAGAGCGCCGCGCTGGCCCTGGCGAAGAACACGGAGAACCAGATCGTCGCCACCTACGCCTGGGCCCTGAGCCAGCTGGCCGACGACGCCGCGGCCTCGCTGGCGGCGACGATCCTCCCCGCCGAGTCGGCCCACGCGGCGACGCTCGGCCACATCCTCGGCGAGGGCATCGAGGGAGCGTTCCCCTTCGGCGCCTTCGAGTCCGCGGACATCGCCAACGGCCTCGACCCCAACGTCTTCCCCGCCAGCTGATCGCACCACCCATGACCGACCACCGCTTCACGATCCAGCGTGCCCTCCGCGCCGTCGACGCCGACCACCGTGCCGCGCTCCCGGGCTGGCGCGCGCTGCTCGGTCGCGTGCTGCGCGGCGAGGAGCCGCTCTCGCCGGCGCAGCGAGCCGACCTGCTGGGTGTGCCCACGCGCCGCCAGGTGCTCCGCATCGGTGGCACGGCGCTGGCCGGCTCCGCGCTGCTCGCCGCGTGCGGCGGCGATGACGACGAGGCCGCGCCGCCGGAGACGCCCGACGACATCGAGGACGACGACGTCGCCACCGACGACGTGGTGAGCGACGCCGACCGAGACGTCGTGCTCGTCAACACCGCGCTGTCGCTGGAGGTGCTCGCCGTCGACACCTACCAGGTCCTGCTCGAGTCGCCGCTGGTGACCTCGCCCGAGGTCATCGACGTGGCCACCGTCTTCCAGTCGCACCACGCGCAGCACCGCGAGGCCCTCGTACCGCTGGTCGAGGCCGCCGGCGCCGAGCCGTTCCTCACCGCCAACCCGGTGGTGAAGGCCGCCTTCGTCGATCCGCAGATCTTCGGCGCGGCAGCCGAGGCCGACCTGGTGCGCCTCGCCTGGGACGTCGAGCAGGCCGCCGCCCAGACGTACGTCCACGCCGCCACGGCGTTGAGCACGGCGGCGCAGCGGTCGACGGTGATGACGATCAGCGGCGTCGAGGCCCGCCACGCCGCCATCCTCGATCTCCTCGCCGAGCTCGGCAAGGAGGAGCAGGCGGTCTACCCGGCGGACAGCCCGCTGCCGTCGGACGCCATCGTCCCGCGCTGAGCGGGGCGTGAGCGGGAGGCGATCAGGCCCGGATCCGTCGGCTGAGCGCGAGGCTCACGCCGACGAACGCGGCGGTGGCGTGGACGAGCTGTCGGGCAGGACGGCGGATCGCGTCCGGGGGCGTCGTCAGGAGTGCGAGCACGGCTTCGGTTTCCTGGTGCGGCGGGGGGCGGGGCCGCCCTCCCTACCCATCGCCCCTGCGGAGGATGCCGGAGGTGGCGGATGCCACACGGCCTGCCAGACTGGGGGCTGCGATGGTGAGTCGGACCGGTGACCGCGGTCGTCCGTTCGGGCGGCTGAGGAAGGTCGGGGCTCCACAGAGCAGAGCGCTGGCGAGAGCCAGGACGGGGCGACCTGTCGGATCAGGGCAACAGAGAGAGACCGCCGATGGCCGGACCCCTCCCCCGGGAGGAGCTCGGCACAGGTGAGGGTGAAACGGTGCGGTAAGAGCGCACCAGCGTCGGGGGCGACCCCGGCGGCTCGGCAACCCCCGCTCGGAGCAAGGCCAAGCGTGCCGCGGGCTGCTCGCCCGATCGGCCAGGTGGGCCGCACAGATGGATGGTCACCCACGGGACTCCGGTCCTGGGACAGAACCCCGCCTACAAGCCGGCTCACCATCGCCCACTTGGGGAAGCGGCCCGAAAAGGGCCGCTGAACTGGGCTTTTGTGGTCACAACGCTTCACAGTCGATCACGCTCGATCACGTCGTTTCGCGGCCATTTCGCGGCCTGCCGCGGCCTAACCGCGGCCTGGACGGTCCGTTGTCGGGTGGGTACGGTTGAACCGCTCTCGGCGATCGGAGCACTGCCATCGGCAGACGTGCGGCCGCCCCTCAGCCTCCCGAAGAAGGGAGCAGCCGAGTGGCGCACGTCCAGAAGCGGAACCAGGGTGGGAAGACGACTTGGCGGGCACGGGTCCGCCTGCCCGACGGCCGGGAGCGGTCCAAGTCGTTCGATCGCAAGGTCGATGCGGAGCGGTGGGTAGTCGAGACCCAGGCGCAACTGAACCGGGGCAACGTGATCGACCCACGCGCCGGGCAGATCACGCTGGCCGAGTACGCCGCGCAGTGGCAGGCGGCGCAGATGCACCGGCCGTCCACGGCCGAGGCGACCGAGTCCCGGTTGCGCCGGCACGTACTGCCGACGTTCGGTCAGCGCCCGATCGGCTCCCTGCGTCCCTCGGAGGTCCGGGCGTGGGTGAAGGGGCTCTCGGGGAAGCTGGCGCCGACGACGGTGGAGGCCTGTTACCGACTGTTGGCCACGATCCTGAAGGCCGCCGTCGACGACCGGCTGCTCCCCAGTAGCCCGTGCGTGCGGGTGCGGCTGCCGGACAAGTTCACGGGTGATGTCGTCCCTCTCACCGTCGAGCAGGTCGATGCGGTCCGGGGCGAGATGCCCGAGCGGCTGCGTGCCGCGGTGACGCTCGCCGCAGGTGTCGGTCTGCGGCGGGGCGAGGTCCTCGGTCTCTCGGTCGATCGGGTCGACTTCTTGCGCCGGCAGCTGACCGTCGACCGCCAGCTGCTCAAGGTCACCGGCTCCGCTGATGCGTTCGGCCCGCCCAAGACCCGGGCCAGCCTGCGCACCGTTCCGGTTCCCGACATCGTGCTCGAGGACTTGTCCCGCCACCTTGCGAAGCACCCGGCCGAGCCGGACTTGGTGTTTGTCAACGCCCGGGGGCGACCGTGGTCGTACTCCCGCTTCGCCGAGGTGTGGCGCGCCGCCGCTGACGGGGCCGGCCTCCCGGAGGGCACGCGCTTCCACGATCTCCGACACCACACGGCCTCGTTGCTGATCGCTGCCGGATGCTCGGTGAAGGTTGTGCAGCGACAACTCGGCCATAGTTCGGCGACGGAGACGCTCGACACCTACGGCCACCTCTGGCCGACCGATGAGGACCGGGTCCGAGCGGCGGTCAACCGGGCCTTCACGCGGCGGTCGACCGATCGTTCGCCGGTCAGCGAACAGGCGGAGCCGCTCGACTGACGGGCGGGCCCGCGATGTCAAGGGCCGCCGGTTCGGCGGAGACCCTCGCGAGCCTGGCCCGCACCGACTCGGCGGGCGAGCCATCGGTCTCGGCGAGGACGTACATGTGGTTCCGGTTCCGGCCACGGGTGAGGGCGGTGTAGCCGGCCTCGGCGTAGAGGTGCTCGTCGCCGTACAGGAGAGCGACGTCGTAGGTGGCTCCCTGGGCCTTGTGGACGGTGAGGGCGTAGCCGTGTGCGAGGTGGCCGCCGGCGAGGTAGGTCACCGGGAGCTCGATGCGCTGGCCGGCGCGCTCGACGACAAGCCCGTCGTCCGTGGCGCCGACGACGGTGGCGAGGTCGCCGTTGCGGACTCCGAGGCGTCGGTCGTTGCGGAGGCAGACGACCGTGTCGCCGACGGCGTACTCGGTGTCCGTGTCGTCGATCTTCGCCACGGTCTGCCCGAGGCGTCCCTCGGCGGCGAGGTGGGTGCGGGCTCGGTTGTTGAGCTCGGTGACCGCGTCGTGGGTGAGGGCGATCATCACTGCGTCGACGCCGTCGGTCTTGGCAGCGCCCCAGTCGGCGACCATCTGGTCGAGGAGGACATCGGGGTCGGCGCCGAGGGTGAGGCGGCCGGCTCGTTCGAGGCGGGTGACAGCTCGCTGGGTGCGGCCTCGGCGGAGGTCGAGGGTGACCTTCCGTTCGTCGTCGTCTCGTTGGCGACGGTTCTCGACGAGGCGTGCCGCGCCGAGGCGACGTTCGAGGGCTGGGTAGAGGCCGCCGGCCTCGATGGGTGGCAGCTGCTTCGGATCGCCGACGAGCACGAGCTTGGCGTTGGCCCGGTCGGTCACGTCGATGAGGCGGGCGAGGTCTCGGGTGCCGACCATGGCGGCTTCGTCGCAGACGATCACCGTTCGGTCGGTGATGCGGAGCCGACCGTCTCGGACGTCGCCGAGGAGCTTGGCGATGGTGTGGGAGGGGATGCCGCTGTCGGCGTGGAGGCCGGCGGCGGCTCGGGCGGCAAGGGCGCAGCCGATGACGTGGTGGCCGTTGGCTTGCCAGGCGAGGCGGGCGGCGCCGAGGGCGAAGGTCTTGCCGGAGCCGGGCGCGCCGACGATGAGGTCGACGCCGTTGCCGCTGGCACAGACGTGGCGGACCATGCGCCGCTGCTCGGCCGACAGCGAGGACCGGGAGGCGAGCACTGCGGTGAGCGTGTGCTCGTCGACGACGGCCACATTCATGTCTCGACGGCGGCGGGCGGTGTCGATGGAGTGGCGCTCGAGCTCGAGGATCTCTGCGGTCGTCCAGCGGCCGGAGTCGGCGAGCGGGATGGCGAGTGGTGACTCAAGGAACGAGGTGACCGTCCGGTTGATGTCGTCGAGGGTCGCTCCGTCCGATGAGAGCGCTGCCGTCGTGGCGACCAGATCCGGGAAGCTGAAGGTCGCTCGGTCGAGCACGAGGGCTTCGGCCAGCTCCTCCCCCGTCGGCAGCCGCCTCTTGGAACGAGCAGTCGGGAGCCGACTGACGTCGATGCCGGCCCGTGCCGCTTCGTCCCGCCACCGCCGGAGCAGGTCGTCGAGGACGAGGCTGTGGTCCTTGGGCTGTCGGGTCTTGAGCGATGCGGTCTGCGAGGCCCGCTCGCCGCTGGCACCGACGGCGGCCAGCTCGGCCTCGATGGCGGCACGCCGCTTCGAGAAGACCCGCCGGGCGCCCTTCGGGATGCCGGCGATCTCCGCCAAGCCCTTCACGACCGGGCCGAACCCGACACCGAGGCGGGAGTGGAGCTCGTGGCGCAGGACCGCTTGGTAAAGGTAGCCGGCGGCTCGGCGGTGCTCGAACAACGCCGTGCCGTGCAGGGCGGTGAACCGGCCGTCGGCGCCTTCGGCCATGTTGGCGATGACCAGGTGGGTGTGGACCTGAGGATCGGCGGCCCGGGAGGTGAAGTGGGTGAAGGCTGCGCCGATCAACCCATGTGCCTTCTCGGCCCGCAGGCCGTAGCCGTCGC
>DASTYO010000196.1:0-4291 GCA_035764875.1 Acidimicrobiales bacterium
TGGCGGGCCACCGACGACCGCGTGCGCGCCGAGCTCGTGCGCCGCTCGTTCGTCGACGAGGGCCGGCACGTCGATCCGCTCGCCGACGCCGTCGGCCACGACGAGCTCGCCGGCATGCTGGCGAACGTCCACGCCGCGTACCCGGGCTTCGCCATCGAGCGGACGAGCGGCATCGACCAGCACGGCGACCAGCTGCGCTTCGGCTGGGAGCTCGTCGCGGCCGACGGCACGCCGGTCGTGACCGGCCTCGACGTCGCCGAGCTGGCCCCCGACGGCCGCTTCGCCCGCATCGCCAGCTTCTGGGGCGACCTCCCGGGGCGGTGAGCGATCCCTCAGGCGGTCGCCTCGGCCCGGAACGTCCGACGGTAGGCCGACGGCGACACGCCGACGACGCGCTGGAAGTGCTGGCGCATGCCGGCACCGGTGCCGAGGCCGACCTCGGCGGCGATGCGCTCGACCGGCAGCTCGGTGGTCTCGAGGAGACGGCGGGCGAGGTCGACCCGCTGCTCGAGCAGCCACTGCGTCGGGCTCACGCCGGTCTCGTCCCGGAACCGGCGGGTGAACGTGCGCACGCTCATGTTCGCCCGTCGGGCCAGGACGGCCAGCGGCAGCCGGTCGCCCAGGTGCTCGAGCGCCCAGGCTCGAGCGCCAGCGGTCGACGCCGAGACCTCGGCGGGGACCGACCGGGGGATGTACTGCTGCTGGCCGCCATCGCGGTGCGGCGGGACGACGCAGTGGCGGGCGACCCGGTTCGCCACCTCGGCGCCGTGGTCCTGGCGGACGAGGTGGAGGCACAGGTCGATGCCGGCGGCGGCGCCCGCTGCGGTGAGCACGTCGCCGTCGTCGACGAAGAGCACGTCCGGGTCGAGCGCGACCGCCGGGAACTCCCGCCGGAAGTCCTCGGTGAGCAGCCAGTGGGTCGTCGCCGGTCGGCCGTCGAGGTGGCCGATGGCGGCGAGCAGCCACGCGGCACCGCAGATCGACACGAGGCGGCTGCTCCGCCGTCGCGTCGCCAGCACCTCGGCGACCTGCTCCTGCTGCGCCACCTCGAGCGGCTCGTCGGGCGAGCCGAACGGCGGGATCACGATGGTGTCCGCGGAGCGCAGGACGTCGGGCCCGTGGTCGACGGCGACGACGAAGTCGGCGGTGGTGCGCACCGGCCCGCCGTCGAGCGAGCAGGTCACGACCCGGTACAGCGGTCGGCCGTCCGCGCCGACGGTCGAGCCGAGGATGCGGTGGGGGATGGCGAGCTCGAACGGCATGACGCCGTCGAGAGCCAGGACGGCCACGACATGCATGGCCTGATCCTTTCGCACATCGGCGTTCCGGACAATGGTGGGGCGGCGGCCGCTGCGGTCTGCTGACGCCATGGTGCAGATGCGGCTCGCCGAGCACGAGACCGAGGCGCTCGTCGCCGACGCGGTGTCCGGGGACGAGGAGGCCTTCGCCGCGCTGGTCGATCGGTACCGACCGGTGGTGCAGGCCCACTGCCGCCGGCTCCTGCGCTCGGGGCACGACGCCGAGGACGCCGTGCAGGAGACGCTCCTGCGGGCGTGGCGGCGACGGGGCGGGTTCGAGGGGCGGAGCTCGTTCGGCTGGTGGCTGCAGCGCATCGCCACGAACGCCTGCATGGACATCGGCCGGCGCCGCGCCCGGCCCGGCGGGCAGGTGGCGCCCCTGCACGACGACGTGGAGGCACCTCCCGGGGGACGGGCCGAGACCGATCCGGCTGCTGTCGTCGCCATCGCCTCGGCCGTCGAGGACGCGTACCTGCTGGCGGTCCGGGTGCTGCCGGCACGCCAGCGTGCCGTGCTGGTGCTGCGCGACGTGTTGCGCTGCAGCGCCGCGGACACCGCGGCGCTGCTCGGGGACTCGGTGCCATCGGTCAACAGCGCGCTCCAGCGCGCCCGAGCCACGCTGCGCCGCCTCGGACCAGCCTCGGTGGGCCCGGTACCGCCGGCGAGTCCGGCTGAGCGGGACCTGGTGCGCCGCCTCGTCGATGCGCATGGGCGGGGCGACCCCGTGGCGCTGGCGCGGCTCCTCGCCTGATGCGACGCCGGCCACACGTCGGCTACCGCGACGGGAGGCTGACCGGCCGCACCACGTCGCCCAGCAGCTCGCGGCTCCAGTACCACCCGGTCTCCCGCTTCTCCGCCCGGGTGGTGAACCGGTACCGGTAGCGCCGGACGCGCACGGCCGTGGGCGGCGAATCGGGGAAGGGGTTGTGGTCGAGCAGCGACAGCACGTCGGGTTCGCCGGCGAGCAGGGCGCGCAGGAACGGCTCGAGCCACGGGTCGCCGTAGGCGGGGGACAACGGGACGAACCACAGGAGCCAGTCGAGGCGCAGGTGGTACGGCGCCACCTGGCGGGGCCGCTGCGCCGGATCGGTGGGCTTGCCCTTGAAGCCGTACTCGCGCCACTCGCTGTGCGGTCCGGGGTCGGGATCGTCGGTGCCCTCGATCACGATCTCGTCGCGGTTCCGGGTGATGGATCCGAAGGCGCCGTAGGTGTTGACCAGTCGCAGCGGCGTGAACGATGCGTTCATGCGCTGGTGCCGGGACAGGAGGTTGACGACGGTGGGCCACGACAGGACGGCGACCAGGACCGCGGCGGCGATGACGGCCCCGTCGAACCACGCCGGCGACGCAGCCAGCGACTCGGGCGGCCGCAGCCCGGGCAGCGACGGGATGAGCTCGCCGTCGAGAGCCGAGAGCGCGAGCACGATCGTGAGCAGGTTGAGCCACGCGAAGTTCCCGCTCAGCATCAGGTAGGCCTGGGTGACGATCATGAGCAGCGCCGCCCCGGTGCGCACGGGTTGCGGAGCGAACAGCAGGAACGGCGCCACCAGCTGGGCGACGTGGTTGGCCGCCACCTCCACGCGGTGCAGCGGCCGGGGCAGGTGGTGGAACCAGCGGCTCAGCGGGTTCGGCATCGGCTGGGTCTCGTGGTGGTACTCGAGGCAGCTGAGGTCCCGCCAGCACGGGTCGCCGCGCAGCTTGATCATCCCGGCGCCGAACTCGACCCGGAACAGCAGCCACCAGAACAGGACCAGCACCACGTCGGGCGTCGCCACGTCGACCGGCCCGAGGAAGATCGCGAGGAAGCCGGCCTCGCAGAGCAGCGACTCCCAGCCGAAGGAGTACCAGCGCTGCCCGACGTTCACGATCGACAGGTAGAGGGCCCACAGCACGAGCCAGACGGCCATGGTCAGCGGGATCGGTGCCCGGTCGAGCAGGCCGACGAGCGCCGCACCTGCGAGCGCCGTGCCGAGCCAGCAGCACGCCAGGAAGAACCGGTCGGAGCTGTTCCAGTGGAAGATGCTGGGGGATCGGCGGAACGGAACCCGCTCGACGTAGCGGGCGATGGGCGTGAGGCCGCGGGAGCCGAGCAGCCCTCGGAACTGGTTGCGGGCGGCGACGAAGCCGATGAGGTAGACGAGCGCGACGCCCCGCTGGACGAGCAGCCGCGCCGCGGCGTCGGTGGTCTCCGGCAACCAGCTCATGGTCCCTTCGATGCCCATCCTCCCGCGCTGCCCATGTCTCGTGCGACCGACGGGGGCGAGGTGCAGCGACCGCGCAGCGTCGTCGGGTGCGCGCGCCCACGGTTCGGGCCGTTGCGTGTCCGGCGGGGCAGGCGCATGCTCGGACGTGCGGGCGTGCACGGCCGGCGACGGCGCGGCGCACCTGGATCCGACCGCACCGGCGCTGGTGACGCGCGCCGTCACGGCGCGGTGAGGGGGAACGTTCGGGGAACGGGCGTCGCCGAGCATGCACGTACCGACCGCGCACGACACCGAGGGGGAGCACATGACCATCATCGAGACGAGCGCCGGCGCCGAGGTCCTCGACCGCCTGCTGCCGCCTGATCTCCTGGCCCGCATCGACGAGCGGACGCCGACCTACGACCGGGAGAACAGCTTCTTCCAGGAGGACTTCGACGAGCTGCGGGCCACCGGGTTCCTCTCGGCGGCCGTCCCCACGTCGCTCGGCGGCTCCGGTCTCGGCCTCGACGGGTACAGCCAGGCGTTGCGCCGGCTGGCCTACGTCGCGCCGGCCACGGCGCTGGCGGTGAACATGCACATCTACTGGACCGGCGTGGCCACCGACCTCTCGAGGAACGGCGACGACTCCTTGCGGTGGATCCTCGACGAGGCGGTGAAGGGGAAGACCTTCGCCGCGCTGCACGGCGAGGCCGGCAACGACATCTCGCTGCTGCTGTCGACGGCCCGCGCGGCGCGGGCTGACGGAGGCTGGACGATCAACGGCCACAAGATCTTCGGCAGCCTGTCGCC
>DASTYO010000197.1:0-17108 GCA_035764875.1 Acidimicrobiales bacterium
GGACCCCCGACGCCCACGAAGATGGTCGGGCGGTCGGGCGCCGCACCGAGGAGGAGCCATGTCCCGCACCACGCTCACCGATGCGCAGAAGTGGACGCTCGGCGGCGTCTCCGCCCTGGTGGTGGTGCTGCTGGTCGCCGCGCTCGTGGTGGCCGGGGGCGACGACGGGGACGAGGACGCGGGCACCACCACGACGACGTCGTCGACCACCACCACCGAGGCCACCACGTCGAGCGGGCCGTCGAGCACCTCCACGACCGCCTTCGGCCCGGCGGTCGACCCCTACGCCGTGGCCTTCCCGTCGCCCGAGGCGAGCCGGAGCTTCGAGTCGCCCGAATCCGCGGCCCAGGCCTACGCCACCGACGTCCTCGGGTTCACCGAGCTGGAGCTGGGCGACACCGACCAGGCCACCGCCGACGCCGCGGCGGTCGTCGTGCGCGACCGGGCCGACGGACCCGAGACCGTGGTCGAGCTCCAGCGCTTCGACGGCGGCGCCTGGTACGTGCTCGGCTCGACCACCGCCGACGTGGCCGTCCGCCAGCCCACGCCGGGCGCCTCCCTGTCGACGCCGTTCGCGACCAGCGGTGAGGCCCTGGCGTTCGAGGGCTCCGTCGAGGTCGTGGTCCTCCGCCAGGGCGATCCCGAGCCCATCGGCTCGGGCACGGTCACCGGCAGCGGGGCGCCGCCCGCCGGCCCGTTCTCCGGCTCGATCTCCTACGACCCGCCCGCCGAGCCCACGCCCGGCGTGCTCGTGTACCGGGTCCGCTCCCCCGAGGACGGCCGGGTCGTGCAGGCCACCTCGCTGCGCGTCCGCCTCACCGGGCTGACCTCCTGACAGGCTGGCCGGGTGACCGGTCGCACCATCAACCTCTTCTCCGACACCCAGACCCGCCCCACCGAGGCCATGCGCGAGGCGATGGCCCGGGCCGAGGTCGGCGACGAGCAGCGCAAGGCGGACCCGACGGTGAACCGCCTCCAGGAGCGCATGGCCGAGCTGCTCGGTACGGACCGCGCCCTGTTCCTGCCCACCGGCACCATGTGCAACCTCGTGGCGATCGGCGCCCACACCCGCCCGGGCGACTCGATCGTGCTCGAGCACAGCGGCCACGTCCTGCGGTCGGAGACGTCGGGGGCGGCGGCGGTGAACGGCTGCGTCATCGAGACGATCCGGGGCACCGGGGGCACGTTCACCCCCGAGCAGCTGGCCGCGGTGCTCACCCCCGGCAACCAGTACGTGCCGCCCACCCGCCTCGTCTGCCTGGAGCAGACCCACAACTTCGCCGGCGGCACCGTGTGGCCCCTCGACCGCTACCAGGCCGTGGCCGCGCTGGCCCGCGAGCAGGGGGTGGGCGTCCACACCGACGGGGCCCGCCTCATGAACGCCGTGGTGGCGTCCGGCGTGCCGGCGGCCGAGTGGGCGGCGCCGGTCGACACCATCTGGGTCGACTTCACCAAGGGCCTCGGCGCGCCCACCGGCGCCGTGCTCGCCGGCCCGGCCGACGTGATGGAGGAGGCCTGGCTCCTCAAGCACCGCTTCGGCGGCGCCATGCGCCAGGCCGGCATCGTGGCCGCCGGCTGCCTGCACGCGCTCGACCACCACGTGGAGCGCCTCGCCGACGACCACGCCAACGCCCGCCGCCTCGCCGACGGGCTCGAGGAGCTCGGCTTCGGGGTGACCCACCCCGAGACGAACCTGGTGTACGTCGACCCGCGGCCCGTGGGCATCGACGCCAGCTCGTTCGCGGCCGCCCTCGCCGCCCGCGACGTCGAGATCAGCACCATCGGCGCGCGCAACCGGCTCTGCACGCACCTCGACGTCACCGCCGACGACATCGACGACGCCCTGGCCACGATCCGCGAGGTCGTCGCAGCGGGTGCCGGCGCGGCGGCCGGCGACGGCGAGCGCTACGCCTGATCGGGGAAGCCGGGCACGCCCTCGTCGAGGGGCACGCCGAGGCTGTTCAGCGCCATCGACACCAGCGTGTACTGCCCGACCGTGAAGAGCAGGTCGAGCAGCTGCTCCTCGCTCCAGCGCTGCGACAGCGCCGCCCACGTCTGGTCGGTGATGCACTGGTCGTCGTGCAGCTCGTCGACGGCGACGAGCAGCGTGCGGTCGTCGTCGCTCCACCCGCCGTCGGCGAGCTCGCGGGTGAGGGCGGCGATCTCGTCGTCGGTGAGCCCGCTCTGGCGGCCGATGACCGTGTGCTGTCCGAACTCGTACTCGGCGCCGCAGCGCCAGCCGACCCGCAGGATGGCCAGCTCGCGCTCCCGGGCGGGGAGCGTGCTCTTGGCGAGCACGTGGTTCCCGAACACGAGCCAGCGCTTCACCAGCTTCGGGTGGCGGGCGAGGGTGCGGAAGATGTTGAGGGGCTCGTCGCCGAGCAGGGCCCGGGCCTCCTCGTCCATCTCGGTGACCTCGAGCGGGGCCAGGCGTGGTGAGGTGGGACGGATGCGTCGCATCGGCATGGGCGACGACCGTACCGTCCCGCCCGCCGTGGTCGGAGCAGCAGGGATCAGGGCAGCAGCGCGCTCCCGGGCAGCGGCACCCGGCCGTCGCGCAGCAGCGGCGTGAGGGCGTGCGCCGCGGTCGGCGTCGCGAACAGGTAGCCCTGGGCGAGCGGGCAGCCCATCGCCTCGAGCAGCGCCAGCTCCTCCTGCCGCTCGACGCCCTCGGCGACGACCGGGAACCCGAACGCCACCCCCATCTCGATCAGGGCCCGGAGGATCGCCGCGTCCTGCTCCCGCTCGGGGGCGGCGGCGACGAAGCCGCGGTCGATCTTGCAGGCGGTGACGTCGAGCTGGCGCAGCTGGCTCATCGACGAGTAGCCGGTGCCGAAGTCGTCGATGGCCATCGAGACGCCGATGGCCCGCAGGTCCTCCACGGTGCGGTCGACCTGGTCGGCGTCGCGCATCAGCATCGTCTCGGTAACCTCGAGCACGAGCCGGGTGGAGCTGAGGGCGTGCCGGTCGAGCACCGCGGCCACCTCGTCCGCGAAGCACGGGTCCTCGAGGTCGGTGACGCTGACGTTCGCCCAGATCTGCAGGTGATCGACGGTGCCGAGCTCGCGGTCCCAATCGACGAGCTGCTGGCACACCTCGTCGAGCACGAAGCGGGTGAGGGCCCGCACGAGGCCGGCCTCCTCGGCGAGCGGGACGAAGGAGGCCGGGAGCCGCACCGAGCCGTCGGGCTGCGGCCAGCGCACGAGGGACTCGAGGGCGACGATCCGCCCGGTGCTGATCTCGACGATCGGCTGGTGGTGCACCACGAGGGCCCGCTCGTCGATGGCACGGCGCAGCTCGGCCTCCTGGTCGATCTGGGTCGGCCCGGTCGTGGCCGCGCCGCCGTCGTACACGGCCACCCGGTCTCGGCCTGAGCGCTTCGCCTCGTACATGGCGTGGTCGGCGATCTGGACGAGGCGCTCTCCGGTGCCGCCGTCGGACCGGGCGACGCCGATGGAGGCGGACAGCCGCACCTCCCGGCCGGCCACGGCGAAGGGCTCGGCCAGGACGGCCCGGAGCCGGTCGGCGATGTGCAGCGCCTGGTCCTCCTGGGTCCCCGGGGCGAGGAGCACGCAGAACTCGTCGCCCGCCCAGCGGGCCAGGAGGTCGTCGCCGCGGACGTGCTGGCGCAGCCGCTCGACGGCGCTCACCAGGACCTCGTCCCCGGACCGGTGGCCGAGGGAGTCGTTGACGAGCTTGAACCGGTCGAGGTCGATGAACAGCAGCGTGCGCTCGACGTGCTGCTCCGCAGTGGCCGCGTCGAGCGCGAGCTCGAGGAACGACCGGTTCGGGAGGCCGGTGAGGGCGTCGTGGGTGGCCTGGTGCCCGAGCTGGCGCTCGAGGCGGCGGCGCTCGGTCACGTCCTTGGCGACGCCGAAGACCCCGACGATCTCGCCGTCCACGACGATCGGCGTGTTCGTCACGTGCAGGTCGATGTGGCGGCCGTCGCGAGCGATGAGCACGGTCTCGTAGTCCTGCGAGTCACCCGACGCGGCCCGCCGGAAGTGCTCGGCGGTGCGGTCGACGTGGTCGGGGTGGATCAGCGGGGCGAACGCCATGTCGAGGAAGTCGGCGACGGCGTAGCCGGTGATGCGCTCGGCCGCCGGGTTGACCGAGGTGAACCGGCCCTCGAGGTCGAGCGCGTAGATGGCGTCGGTGTTGTGCTCGAACAGCGAGCGGAACCGCTGCTCGCTCTCGGCGATGCGCCGGGCCGCCTCCCGGCGGTCGGTGACGTCGCGGGCGGCGATGTGGACCGCGCCCGCAGCCAGGGCGGGCGCCACGTTCAGCTCCAGCCAGCACCACGACCCGTCGGCCCGCAGCACCCGCCGCTCGAACAGCACGGGGTGCTCGGCGAGCTGGGCCAGCCACCGCCGGGCGTCGCGTGGACGGTTGTCTTCATGCAGGTACTCGTCGTAGCGGGTGCCCACCATCTCCTCCGGCGTGCGCCCGAGGACCGGCAGGCTCGCCGCGTTCACCGACGTGATCGTGCCCTCGGCGTCCAGGACGATGATGAGGTCCATGCTCGTGTCGAGCACGCCTTGGAGGATCTCCGTCTGGTCGGACAGCCGCCGCACGAGCCGCCCCAGGAACACGCCGAGGGCGATGATGGTGCCGGCCCGCATCGAGGCGTAGCTGAGCTCGACCACGTCGGAGGTGCGAGCCGTCACCGCCACGGTCCACGCGCCGGCGGCCAGGCCGGCCGCGACGCCGGCGACGACGCCGCCCCGCCGCGGCCAGCGCATCGTCGCCTCGAGCTGGGCGAGGATGGCGATCAGGTAGATCGGCTCGGCCGGGTCGGTCAGGTTGTTGCAGAGGATGGCCACGACGACCACGACGTCGGCCGCCATCACCCCGGCACCCACCCGTCGCACCGTCCGGTCGTCGGTCGGCGCCTGCAGCATCCGGCCGCTCACACCCACGCTGAGCCAGAACAGCGCGATGTTCGCCCAGCTCAGGACGAGGCCGTCGCCGGGCTCGATCAGCGTCTGGACGGTGGCGAAGCAGACGGCCGCCAGCCGGAAGCGCCAGATGAACCGCTCCCGCACGAGGCGTTGCGTCGAGCGGCGGCCCTCCGACCGCACAGTTCCCACCACGCTCCACCCATCGGCCGATCGCCGCAGAACTTGAGGAACCGGAAGGAACCCGACACCTCGGCATCGGGCCGGTGGGGTGCGGGTAGGGCTCCGCCCATGCCCGAGCACCCCGACGTCGACGACGACCGCGTGGCCGACCGAGCCGAGCTCCTCCCCGAGGAGGAGGCGGCCGGCAGCGACGACCCCGAGGCCCAGGCCCGAGCGATCCTGGCCGAGTCCGACGAGAGGACCGAGGACCGTG
Organism: Acidimicrobiales bacterium; assembly: GCA_035764875.1. Classification (GTDB taxonomy): domain Bacteria; phylum Actinomycetota; class Acidimicrobiia; order Acidimicrobiales; family Salinilacustritrichaceae; genus Salinilacustrithrix. The sequence goes on from DASTYO010000197.1 coordinate 5,335, forward strand.
ACGCCGCCCCCGGCAGCGTCGTGGAGCACCGCACCTCCGAGGAGGTCACCGAGCCCGTCGAGTGACGCGCCGGGTGACCGGCACCACCACCGGCCTCACCGCCGGTCGGTGCGCCCCGGCCGCAGCGCGGGCGGCACCCGAACGGGTCGGGTGCCGCCTCAGCGCACGGTCAGTACCGGTAGTGGTCGGACTTGAAGGGGCCCTCGGGCGGCACGCCGATGTAGTCGGCCTGCTCCTTCGAGAGCGTCGTCAGCTTCACCCCGAGCGCATCGAGGTGGAGGGCGGCCACCTTCTCGTCGAGCTTCTTGGGCAGGACGTGGACGCCGAGCGGGTAGTCCGTCGTCTTGGAGAACAGCTCGATCTGGGCGACGACCTGGTTCGAGAACGAGCAGGACATCACGAAGCTGGGGTGGCCCGTGGCGCAGCCCAGGTTCAGCAGGCGACCCTCGGCCAGCATGATGATCGAGTGGCCGTCGGGGAACGTGTACTCGTGCACCTGGGGCTTGATCTCGGTCTTGCGGACGTCGCTCATCCGGTTGAGGCCGGCCACGTCGATCTCGTTGTCGAAGTGCCCGATGTTGCCGACGATGGCGTTGTGCTTCATCCGCTCCATGTGGCCGGCGAGGATGATGTCCTTGTTGCCGGTGGCCGTGACGAAGATGTCGGCCTTGTGGACGATCTCCTCGAGGGTGGTGACCTCGTAGCCGTCCATCGCCGCCTGCAGCGCGCAGATGGGGTCGATCTCGGTGATGATCACCCGTGCGCCCTGGCCGCGCAGTGACTCGGCGCAGCCCTTGCCGACGTCGCCGTAGCCGCACACGACGGCGACCTTGCCGCCCATCATCACGTCGGTGGCCCGGTTGATGCCGTCGATGAGCGAGTGCCGGCAGCCGTAGAGGTTGTCGAACTTCGACTTGGTGACCGAGTCGTTGACGTTGATGGCCGGGAACAGCAGCTGGCCGGCCTGGTGCATCTGGTACAGCCGGTTGACGCCGGTGGTGGTCTCCTCGGTGACGCCCTTGATGTCGGGGGCGATGCCGTGCCACAGCTTCGGGTCCTCGGCCTGGAGGCGGGCGAGGAGCTTCAGCACCTCGGTCCACTCCTCGGAGTCGTCGTCGGTGGGCTCGGGGACGGCGCCGGCCTTCTCGTACTCGAGCCCCTTGTGCACGAGCAGGGTGGCGTCGCCGCCGTCGTCGAGGATCATGTTCGGGCCGGTCTCGCCGTGCGGGCCGGTGGGCCAGCGCAGGGCCTGCTCGGTGCACCACCAGTACTCCTCCAGCGTCTCGCCCTTCCAGGCGAAGACGGGCACGCCACGTGGCTGGTCCGCCGTGCCGTCGGGGCCCACGGCCACCGCAGCGGCGGCGTGGTCCTGCGTGGAGAAGATGTTGCAGCTCACCCAGCGCACCTCGGCACCCAGCGCGGTGAGGGTCTCGATCAGCACCGCCGTCTGGATGGTCATGTGGAGGCTGCCGGTGATGCGTGCCCCGCGCAGCGGCTGCTCGTCGGCGTACTCGGCCCGCAGGGCCATGAGGCCCGGCATCTCGACCTCGGCCAGCTCGATCTCCTTGCGGCCCCAGGGGGCCAGGGACAGGTCGGCGACCTTGAAGTCGTGCCCGTCGGTCTCCATCGTCGGCATGCGACGCTCCTTGCTCGCGATCGTGTCGTCTTGCGGAGACGGCTGGACGCAACTGGCGCCTCTCATGACAGCCGGCCGGTCTTCGAGCCTAGGTCGCCCGCCCGCCCGGGCCCATCCGGGATCGGGCGCGGACGCGGGTGGCCGTTAGGGTCGCCCGCCGTGCCAGCACGTCTCGCGTGGATCTCGACCGCGGTGATCCCCTTCGCCCTGGGCCTGGCCACCGTGTTCCTGCAGCGGGCGGGCGGCGTCACGATGTTCGACGACGAGATGGGCTTCCTGGGCGAGGCGGTCCTGCTGTCGGCGAGGAGCGGCGAGCCGCTGCTGCGGGGCATCCCCTTCTACTCCCCCGGCTACCCGGTGCTGCTCGCCGCGCCCCTCAGCGTCCTGCCGTTCGATCCCTGGGTGGTCGCGGTGGGCACCAACCTCGTCCTCCTCGCCGCGCTCGGCCCCCTGCTGCACTCGGTGATCCGCCAGCTCTTCGACCTTCCCGCCGCGCACGCGGCGATCGCCGCGGCCGCCGGCGCCGCTGCGCCCTCGGTCGTGTTCCAGGTGCCGAGGGCGTGGTCCGAGGTGGCGATGGCGTTCGCCTTCACGACCTGGGCGTGGCTGCTGCTGCGCTACAGCCGCCGTGGTCCGACGGTCGGCGCCGTCCCCCTCGCGGTCGCCGCCGGCTGCATGCTCTCGGTGCACCGGCGCTCTTCCGTCGTGGTGGTCCTCACGCTCGGCGCCATCGCGATCTGGTCGCTGCTCCCCCTCCTGCGACGGGAGGCGCCGCTGTCCGAGCGGGTGCGGGCGGTCCCGTGGCGGACGCTCGTCCTCGCCGAGCTGGCCGGTGTCGCCACCGCCCTGGCGGCGCTGGCGCTGGACAGCTGGGTCGTGGACCGCCTCTACGACGGCACGACGTCGGGGAGCCGGCTGGAGAAGGCCCAGAACCTGTTCTCCACCGCGTGGATCCCCGCCGTCCTCGGCCACCTCTGGTCCTTCCTCGCCACGACGTTCGCCCTCGCCGGCGTCGGGGCGCTCTTCCTGCTCTCCGTGCTGCGGGCGAAGCGGCACGTCACGTTCAGCCTCGTCCTGCTGCTCGCTGTCGGCGGCATCGCCATGACGTCCGTGCTCTTCCTCGCCAACGGCATCCGCGCCGACCAGCTCGTGTACGAGCGCTACCTCGCGCCCACCGCGCCGATCCTCGTCGCCCTCGGCACCGCGGCGGTCGCCCAGCGGGCGCGGGCCCCGAGGTGGTGGCTGCTCGGCGCGGTCGGGACGCTCGTCCTGAGCGGGCTGGCGCTGTCGGTGTCCCTCGAGGACTCCCGCCTGACCGGCGACGTGCAGAAGTTCACCGTGCCCACCCTCACCAGCTTCGACGTGGTGGCGACCGGCTGGGGCGAGGCGTTCACCTCCCAGATCCACGTGCTCCCCATCACCGCGCTCGTCGTGGCCGGCGCGGTGCTCATCGGTCTGGCCGCGACGCGTCGGCCGGGGCTCGCCGCGGGCGGGGTGCTCCTCGTCGCCGCGGCCACCGTCGCCGCCGGCTCGGCCGGCAACCTGCGGCAGTTCGGCGACCTGTGGGAGCCGACGGGCCGCGAGGCCTCCGCCGTCCTCCGCGACGCCGACATCGACGCGCTCCAGTACGCACCGGAGCTGCGGCACGAGGCCCGCAACGTCCTGCACTACCGCCTCGACTACCCCACCGCCGTGCTGACCGACCCGCCGTCGTGCGACGTCGCCGAGTACACGGTGGGTCCCCCCGGCCTCGAGCAGCTGCACGACCTCGTGCCGGTGGTCTCCGTCGGCAACTTCCCGGGCGTCGTCTACCAGCTCGACTGCTGAGCGGCCGCGCCGCCCAGGGTGGTCACGGAGACGGAAGCGACCAGAGGCCGAGGTCGCCGTCGCGCTCGGTGGCGACGAGCGAGGCACCGGGCACGGGCGGCTGCGCCTCGGTGCCCAGCACGAGGGCGGCGCCGCCCGGGGGCGCCTCGTCGAAGTAGGCGACCTCCACGTCGGGGTGCCAGAACTGGACGTTGTAGGCCCAGAAGATGTCGAAGTCGTCGTCGAGGTCGACCCACACCACCTCGTCGGCCGCCGCGAGCACCGGGCCGAGGCGGTGGCGCGCGGCCCACGCCTCCGAGGACGGGCCCGCCCAGTCGCGCACGAGCGCCACACCGCCGACGAGGTTCATCGCGACCACCGCACCCAGTGGCACCAGCCACCACCGCCGGTCGGCGCGGGACGCGACCGCGCCGACGCCCAGCACGGCCAGGGCGACGACCAGTCCGGTGGCCCGCACGTGGTCGCGGCCGAACACGTCGACCGGCACCTGGAGCGACGCGATGTTGTGCCAGGCGACGGGCTGGCGCCACGTCGCCGTCGGGTACATCGCGTGGATGGCGAACGCGGCGGCGGCGACGCCGGCGGCCACGCTGGCGGCCACCGGCCAGACCCAGCGCCGGACCAGCGCCGGGGCGAGCACGACGAGGACCGGGACCCACTGCTCGAGGTACCGGCCGTACAGCGGGAGGTCGGCCCGGGTGACGTCGGTGCCGGTGCCCACGTCGTAGGAGCCGATGGTGCCGAGGGCCAGGCTGCCGAGGGCGCCGAGCACGACGAAGCCGGCGGTGAGCCCCCGGGCGCCGGTTCGCTCGAGCCACCCCGTGCGGGCGGCGGCCACCAGGCCGAGCGGCACGAGCCCGAGGGACGCCGCCACGACGTACCAGGTCTGGCCGGCGGTGATGACGGCCGCGCCGACGGGTTCGCCGAGCGCGCCGAGGGGTGAACCGGCGAGCGAGGGCTTGGTGCCGGACGGGTACAGCTGGGCCGTCGCCCAGGCGTGCAGCACCTGGGTGGCGACCGTGGTGCCGACGGCAGCCGCGGCGAGCACCGCCGCGGTCCGCCGGGGCAGCGCCCCGAGCCGCCACGCCGCTGCGGCCACCACGAGCACGGCGACGACCCCGACGATGGCCCGGGGGTGCACCGCGTAGCCGGCCCCCACCACCACGCCGGCCGCGGCCGCCCACCCCGGGCTGGGGCGCTGCAGGGCGTGGTGCAACGCGAGCACGCCCACCGCGACCACCAGGACGAGCAGCGCCTCGGGCAGCAGCATCGTCGCCTGCACCACCGACGCCGCCATGGTGCCGCCGACGACGGCGACGCCGGCGCTGAGCCAGGGGCGGAGGCCGGCGAACCGGAGGCCGAGCAGGTGGAGGACCGGGATGACCGCGGCAGCCGCCGCGGCGTTCAGCACCTGCGCGGCGTTCTGCAGCCCGGACGGGCCGAGCACGGCGGCGGCGGGTGCGAGCAGCACGCCGTAGCCGGGCAGGTACGTGGGGCCGTAGAGGGTCGGGGCGTCGCCGGCGAGCAGCCGGGCCACGCCGACGTAGCCGCCCTCGTCCTGGAAGATGAACGGCGAGACGACCGTGCGGGCCAGCAGCACCCGGACGACGAGCGAGGCGGCCGTGGCGACCGCCACCGCCGTCCAGGCGGCACGGGCCTCGACGCCGTGGCCGAGGGGCCGACGGCTACGGCTCGAGGAGGCGGTCAACCGTGGCGTCGACGGCGGTGGGGCCGGGGTCGATCTCGTAGTCCTGGGCGAGGTGGTAGCTGAACAGGTCGCCCGTGAGCACCAGGTCGAGGAGCTGGGCGAGCGGGCCGTCGCCTTCGGCGCGCACCTCGTGACGGGCGTGCACGACCTCCTGGGTGAGCGCCTCGACGGCCGGCCAGCGCCGGTGGTCGTCGGGGTGCTCGTGGTCGTGGTGGAGGGTGACCAGCGAGAAGATCTGGCGGGTCACGTCGCCGTTCTGGCCCCAGCCGGAGAGCTCGTGGTGGAGCAGCGCGGGGAGCGAGCTGGCGAACGCGGGCGCCTTGGCGTTCTCGTTCACCTGCTCCTTCCAGCGGCGGGCGGCGACGGCCCCGAGGGGCCCGGCGCCGTACACGAGGGGCAGCGTCCGGTCCACCCGGCGGGCCAGGCGGGCGGCGGCGCTGTCGGCGGCGGCCAGCTGGTCGCGCCGGCGGGCGAGCTGGTCGACCGCCGCGTCGAGCTGCTCCTCGAGGCCCCCGCCACCGAGCGGCGCGTCGATGACGCCGAGCCCGTCGAGCAGCCGCAGCGTCGTCACCAGCGTGCTGGCGAAGCTGAAGCGGGGTGCGATGACGTCGTCGGTGCAGCGCACGACCTCGCCCCCGTGCTCGGCGACGGCCTCGACGACCTCACCGCTGCCGACTGCGGTGAGGACCGCCTCATGGCGCACGGCGGCCCGCAGCGAGTCGAGCGCTTCGCGGGACGGGCCGCGCGAGACGAAGATGCAGCGCCACCCGTCCGAGACGAAGGCGGGCAGGCCGTGGCCGTGGTGCACGAACACCGGCACGGGCGACCAGGGCGCCACGAGGGCGCCGGCGGCCTCGACGACGAGGGAGTCGGCTCCCGACGCGACGAGCACCATGCCCCGCACGCCGGCGGACGGCGGGACCTCGAGCTCCGCCTCGGCGGCGGCGGCCACCGCTTCCGGCGTGCCGAGCAGCGCGTCGCGCACCCCGAGCGAGTCGAGCGGACCGTCGGGCAGGAGCTTCGACACGGCGTCAGTCGGCGTCGGGGTCGAACGTCGGGCGGATGCCCTGGGCCTCGGCCTTGGCGAGCAGCCGCTCGACCTCGGCGTCGTCGACGGCGGTGGCCTCGTCGATCAGCATGATGGGGATGTCGTCGCGGATCGCGTAGGTGCGCTTGAGCCGCGGGTTGAGGAGGATGTCCTCGTCCTCGAAGTAGTACAGCGGCCCCTTGTCCTCGGGGCAGGCGAGGATGTCGAGGAGCAGCGGATCGAGAGCCATGGCGAGATGTTCTAGTCCACGAGCAGGGAGCGGACCTCGGCCACGTGGGCGTCGCACTCCTCGCGGGTGCGGGCCTCGAGGTTGAGGCGCAGCAGCGGCTCGGTGTTGGACGGGCGCAGGTTGAACCACCAGTCGCCGAGGTCGACCGTGAGGCCGTCGAGCCGGTCCTGGGGGTGGGCGGCGTAGGCCTCCGCGACCCGCTCGATCACCGCGGCCGGGTCGGCGACCGTGGTGTTGATCTCGCCGGAGGCGGCGTAGCGCTCGAAGGGCTCGCGCAGCTCGGACAGCTTCTGGCCGGTGAGGCTGAGCTGCTCGAGCACGACCAGGGAGGCGATGGCGCCCGAGTCGGCTCGCCAGTTCTCGCGGAAGTAGTAGTGGGCGGAGTGCTCGCCGCCGAACGCGGCGCCGGTCTCGGCCATGGTGGCCTTGATGAAGCTGTGGCCGACGCGGGTGCGCACGGCGGTGCCGCCGTTCTCCTCGATGACCTCGGGGACGGTCTTCGAGCAGATCAGGTTGTGCAGGATCGTCGCTCCCGGCTCCTTCTCGAGGACGCCCTTGGCGACGATGGCCGTGGTGATCGAGCCCGACAGCGGCTCGCCCTGGTCGTCCACGAGGAACACGCGGTCGGCGTCGCCGTCGAAGGCCAGGCCCACGTCGGCGCCGACCTCCCGCACGCGGGCCTGGAGGTCACGCAGGTTCTCGACGTCGATGGGGTCGGCGGGGTGGTTCGGGAACGTGCCGTCGAGCTCGCCGTACATGACCTCGAGGTCGATGGGCAGGCCCTCGAACACCTTCGGCACCACCAGGCCACCCATGCCGTTGGCCGTGTCGGCCACCACCTTCATCGGGCGGAGCACGCTGGTGTCGATGAAGCTGCGCACGTGGTCGGCGAACGCGTCGAGCAGCTCGGCCTCGTCGATGGTCCCCGGCTCGCCCTGCGGCGACAGGTCGTCCTCGACGACGATGCGCTTGATCTCGTCCAGGCCGGTGTCGGACCCGATGGGGCGGGCGCCGGCCAGCGTCATCTTGATGCCGTTGTACTGCGCCGGGTTGTGGCTGGCCGTGAACATCGCGCCCGGGGCGTCGAGGCTGCCGGCCGCGAAGTAGAGCATGTCGGTGGAGGCGAGCCCGAGCCGGGTGACGTCCATGCCCTGGCTGGTGACGCCCTCGCAGAACGCCTGCACCAGCTCGACGCCCGAGGGGCGCATGTCCTGCGCCACGAGCACGCGGGGGTGCGGGTACGGCTGGCTGCGCACGAAGCGGGCGAAGGCCACGCCGATCTTGCGGACGAGGTCGGCGTCGAGCTGGTCCGGGGTGGTGCCCCGGATGTCGTACGCCTTGAAGACGGCATCGATGTCGGCCACGACGGAAGGGTGGCTGCCGCCGGCTCCGGTTGGCAAGCGACGGCGGCGCTCAGGGCTCGACGGTGTCGGGGACGGCCGGCACCTCGTCCATCTCGGCGCCCGGGCGCTCGCGGGTGAGGAACAGCACCAGTGCGGCCAGCACCGACAGCGTGGTGAGCCCGATGACGCGGTCCATCGACGTGCCCACGAGCCCCACGGAGGCGGGGAGGTCGACGGCCGGCGCGATGAGGCCGGACAGCAGCTCGCGGATGCCGAGGCCGCCGGGGAAGATGCCGATGGCGGACGCGGCGACGGTGGCCATCGACAGCGACGTGGCCTGGGCGATGCTCGGGTCGAAGCCGAGCGCCCGGATCGTGAGGTACAGCCGCAGCGCCTTCACCACCACCGAGAGCGCCTCCACGCCGACGAGCCAGCGCAGCATCGACCCGATGGGACCGTCGGCCACGCGCCGGACCACGACCGCGGCGGCGGCCCCCATGCCGATCCCCAGCACCGCGAGCACCGCCGAGGACGCCGGCGAGTCCGCCAGCTGCACCGCGGCGACGATGACCAGGGCCACGGCGATGTAGACGATGCCCACCGCCAGCGTCGACGTGACGGCCTGGGAGGTGGTGGACCCGCCCTTCGCCAGCGCCCGGGTGCGCACGAGCACCGAGCCGGGGATCGGCAGGAGGTTGAAGGCGGCCGCGACGATGGACACCCGGAGCGCCGCCGGCATCGGCACCTCCTGCCCGACGATGCGGGCGGACACGCGGTACTCCTCGGCGTTCACGAGCGAGCCGGGGAGGACGAGCAGCGCGGCGAGGGCGACGAGCGTCCAGTCGATGGCCGCCCGGTCGGCGGGCAGGGCGTTCCAGGCGGCGACCGTCGAGCCCACGAACAGGGCGAGGGCGACGAGGTAGGCGATCCAGCGCCGGGTCGGCGTCGACGCCCACGAGCGCACCGCGGCCAGCCGGCGCAGCGGGCCCGGCAGGCTGGAGGAGGACCCGGCGTCGGGGCCCTGGGGGGCGTCGCTCACGCCGGCCGATCGTAGGCAGCCCCGCCCGCCGGCCCCGGCATCGCCGGTTCCCGACGCGCCGATCGACGGCCGGCCGTCGTTTCGCGCGTGAGGAACCGGGGTGGGCGGGTCAGACTGCCCGGATGGCTGTCCACGACCTCGACGAGCGCGTGCCGCCGCTGCGGCGGCTGTGGCGGTACGGCGCCCCGTACCGCCGGCGCACCCGGTGGGCGGCGCTGTTCTCGGTGCTGAACAAGCTGTTCGATCTCGCCCCGCCCCTGCTCATCGGCCTCGCGGTCGACGTCGTGGCCAACGACGGCGACGCCACGCTCGACCGGCTCGGGTTCACCACCCAGCGAGCCCAGATCGTCGGCATCGCCCTGCTCACCTTCGTGGTGTGGGCGCTCGAGTCGCTGTTCGAGTACCTGCACCGGGTGGCCTGGCGGAACCTGGCCCAGGACCTGCAGCACGACCTGCGCAACGACGCGTACGGGCACGTGCAGCGCCTGGACCACGCCTGGTTCCAGAACCGGGCCACGGGCGACCTCATGGCCGTGCTGAACGACGACGTCAACCAGCTCGAGCGGTTCCTGGACATCGGCGCCAACGAGATCATCCAGGTGCTCACCACCGTGGTCGCCGTGGGTGCGGTGTTCTTCGTGCTCGACCCGTCGGTGGCGGTGCTGGCCATCGCCCCGATGCCCGTGATCCTCTGGGGCTCGTTCTGGTTCCAGCGCCGGCTGGAGCCGCGCTACGAGGCGGTGCGCAACCAGGCCGGGTTCCTCAACGGCCAGCTCGCCAACAACCTCCTCGGCATCTCGACGGTGAAGTCGTTCACCGCCGAGGACCGCGAGGCCGCCCGCATCGCCGGCGAGAGCGACCGCTACCGGGAGACCAACCGGCGGGCGATCACGCTGTCCTCCGCGTTCACGCCGCTCATCCGCATGGCGATCCTCGTCGGCTTCACGGGGACCATGGTGTGGGGTGGCTTCGAGGCCGTGAAGGAGGTGCAGGACGGCACCGGGTCGCTCACCGTCGGCCAGTACAGCGTGCTGCTGTTCCTGTCCCAGCGGCTGCTGTGGCCGCTGACCAGGCTGGGCGAGACCTTCGACCAGTACCAGCGGGCGATGGCGTCGACGAACCGCATCCTCGACGTCACCGACACCGAGCCGGCCATCGTCAGCGGCCCCGAGCGGCTCTCGCTGCGCAAGGGCGAGGGCTCGGTGACCTTCGAGGACGTCACCTTCGCCTACGAGCCCGGGGCCCGACCGGCGCTCGACGACGTGTCGCTCGTGCTCGAGTCCGGCCGCACCACGGCGGTGGTGGGGCCGACCGGGTCGGGCAAGTCCACGCTGGTGAAGCTGCTGCTGCGCTTCTACGACCCCGACCGGGGGCACGTGCGCATCGAGGGCCACGACGTGCGCGAGCTCGACCTCGGCGATCTCCGGCACCTCACCGGCCTGGTCAGCCAGGACGTCTACCTGTTCCACGGCACGGTGCGGGAGAACATCGCCTACGGCCGGCCCGACGCGTCCCTGGAGGAGGTGGTGGCCGCCGCCACGGTCGCCGAGATCCACGAGTTCGTGATGACGCTCCCCGAGGGCTACGACACCGTCGTGGGCGAGCGCGGCCAGAAGCTCTCGGGTGGCCAGCGGCAGCGGCTCTCGATCGCTCGGGCGGTGCTGAAGGACCCGGTGATCTTGCTGCTCGACGAGGCCACGTCCGCCGTCGACAACGAGACCGAGGCGGCCATCCAGCGCTCGCTCGAGCGCATCGCGGCGGGACGCACCACGCTGGTCATCGCGCACCGGCTGTCCACCGTGCGCAACGCCGACGTCATCCACGTGCTCGACGGCGGCCGGATCGTGGAATCGGGCACCCACGACGAGCTGGTCGGCCGAGAAGGCGCCTACGCGTCGCTGTGGGCGGTGCAGACCGGCGCCGCCGTGCGCCACGAGGTCAGCGAGGTCCGCCGCTCGTGACGCGGGGCACCACCACGTCGTCGTAGGCGCCGGTGGACGACCAGCGGCGCACCCGCAGCAGGTCGACCACCAGCTGCACGATGTCGCGGCCGACGCGCACCGTGGACGACGCCCCCGTCTCGTCGAGGCGAACGGGGATCTCGCCCAGCGCCAGCTCCGCCCGCTCGACGAGGTGGAGGACCTCGATGTCGAACGCGAACCCGTCGACGCGGGTGTGCGCGAACAGGCGCCTGGCGACGTCGCCCCGGAACGCCTTGAGACCGCACTGGGTGTCGCGCGGGGCGGCCAGCAGCACGGCGGCCGACAGCCGGTTCACCACGCGGCTGCCGAGCGCCCGCAGGCCGGTGGCGCGGGCGACGTCGGAGTCGACGTGGCGCCGGTTGCCGATCACGACGTCCCAGCCCGCCTCGACCGCCTCGAGCGCCCGGCGCAGCTGCGGCGGGTCGTAGGCGAGGTCGGCGTCGGTGAAGGCCACCACCCGGCCGCGCGAGGCGAGCATCCCGGCGCGCACGGCGGCGCCCTTGCCCCGGTTGCGGGGCTGGACGACCACCTGCTCGGCCCCGGCCTCGAGCGCCAGCTGGGCGGTGTCGTCGCCGGAGCCGTCGTCCACGACGATCACCTCGAGGCCGCCGTCGGCCGCCACGTCGGCGAGGATCTTCTTCAGCGTCACCGACTTGCCGGCGCCCAGCTCGGCGAACAGGCCGATCGAGGCGGAGATGTCGCGGCTGGTCCAGTCGGTCAGGTTGAGCCGGACCGGTGCCTGGGTCCCGGCGTCGATACCGATCCCGAGCACCTGTCCGGACTGGTCGCCGAGCCGGCTGCCCACGAACGGCATCGCCTTGGCCAGGTCGTCCGCGAGCAGGTCACGTTCCTGGCGGCGGCGTTCGGCGCGGACCAGGTGCAGGTCGCGGACCTCGCCGACCCGACGAGCTTCTCGCTCGACCCGCTGCGGGTCCTCACCGGACCGGCCGCCGCCCAGGCCG
>DASTYO010000198.1:0-8308 GCA_035764875.1 Acidimicrobiales bacterium
CGGCCTCGAGGCCGGCGCGGACGTCGGCGCCCTGCGCCTTCGCCGAGAGCAGTATGACGGGGATCGAGCGGGTCGCCTCCGCCCGCTTCAGCGCCACCACCAGCTCGATGCCCGACATCTTCGGCATCATCACGTCGGAGACGATGATGTCGGGGCGGGACTCCAGAGCCACCGCCAAGCCCTGCTCGCCGTCCTCGGCGCGCAGCACGAGGTAGCCCTCCATCTCGAAGTTCACGTCGAGGAGCTGGAGGATCGTGGGGTCGTCCTCCACCACGAGCACGGTGGGCGCAGGCATGGCCGCAGACACTACGGCCGGCCCCGAGGGGGCACCGAAGCGGATGCGGCGTGCCGACGGGCTCGCGCTACGATCCCGAACCCTCGCCCCCGTAGCTCAGCGGATAGAGCATCGGCCTCCGGAGCCGTGTGCGCAGGTTCGAGTCCTGCCGGGGGCACCAGCCGACGATCGGGTCAGCCGGGCCGCGTCATCTGCACGAGCGGGGCGAACGGGCCCTCCTCGAACGTCGTCACGTCCGGGTCGGGGTACGCCTCGATCTGCTCCGGTTCCACGAGGATGCGCTCGAGGGCGAACTCCCCGTCGGTGCCTTCGAAGGAGAGGCGGTCGACCGCCACGAGGCGGCCGTCCTCGAACTGGAGCAGCTGCATCTGGTACGGCAGGTCGTTCGACGACGTGAGCGCCCCCACGCCGGTGGCGCCGGCGGAACCCGCGACGGCGACCAGGCTGCCCTCCTCGTAGAAGAGGTCGGGCGTGTGCGTGTGGCCGGCGAGTCCGACCGCGAAGTCGCCGAGGGCCAGCCGGAGCTGCCGCTTGTTGTGGACGGCCACGACGTCGGGGCGGGAGATGGCGACGCGGCTCTCGACCTCCCGGGCGGACCGGTCGAGCATGCGGTCCCAGCGCTCGAGCGGGAGGCGGTTGTCGGCGGTGTACGTGGGCTCGCCGACCCCGAGCACCTCGACGTCGCCGATGCGGGTGATGCCGGGGTCGAGCACCTCCACGCCGGCGGCGTCGAGCGCGGCGCGGATGTCGGGGTGGTCGTGGTTGCCGGGCACGACGTAGTACGGCACGCGCATGCGGGCGATCCGCTGGACGGTCAGCTCCTCGACCGTGGCGCCGAAGCTGGTGAGATCGCCCGTGTCGATGATGGCGTCCACGTCGAAGCGCTCGGCGGTCTGCTCGACCAGCTCGATGCCGACCGGGTTCGAGTGCAGGTCGGAGACGTGCAGGATCGTGAGCTCGGAGAACGAGGGTCCGGCGCCGTCCACCGAGCGGTACAGGCCCTCGAGCCGCATCGACAGCGCCTCGAGCCGCGACTGCACGATCGACACGTCGTCGATGTGGCGCTGCACGGTGTTCAGGACGTCGGGTGCGGCCGCCAACGTGCCCTCGAACCGGGGTTGGTCGAAGGACGTCGGCCGGAAGCTGCTCGCCGCCATGCCGCCGGCAAGGGCGACGAAGCCCACCGACCCGGCCACGGCGGCGGCCACGTAGCGGCGACGCCGTCGCGGCAGCACGAGCCCGGCCACGACGCCGAGGGCGATCGCCACCACGACGCTGCGCAGCGCCATGGTCCGCAGCAGCGGGCGCAGGTCGGCCTCGATGCTCGTCCGGAGCCGAGCGGCGGGATCAGAGCCGCGAGCCAGCGCGCCTGCCAGGTCGCCGGCCTGCTGCAGGTCGATGCGGTCGACCCGCACGTCGAAGCCCACCGGGCCGTCGTGGCTGTCGGCGAGGATGCGTCCGAGGGGCGGCAGGTCGAGGGTCGTGCGACTGGAGCGCACCCCCACGTCGATCGTGACGTCGCCCGGCCCGAGCGGGCCGTGCACGTCGGGCTGCACGGCGAAGCTGAGGGCCCCGGCCAGCGCGCCGAGCGCGAGGCAGCCCAGGAGGGCAGCGGCGGCGGAGCGGTGCCGTCGCGCGAGGTCACGCAACACGGCCACGGCTCCATCTGTACCCGCTCGCCCGTTCCGCGCGCCTCGCGGGGCCGCGGGGATGACCCGCGCGGACTACGGCGAGTGGCCCGCGGGTACGAAGGCGCGGTGACCCCCACCGACCGACCTGGCGAGGACACGCCTGACCCGGCGGTCGCCGGCACCACCGCCGTCGCTCCCGCCGGATCGCACGCCATCGTCGTGCACAGCGACCTGCGCTGCCCCTGGGCGCACGTGGCAGTGCACCGGCTGCTCGCCGCGGCGGAGCGCCTCGGCGTCGAGCAGGAGCTGTGCCTCGACCACCGATGGTTCCCGCTCGACGAGGCGCTGCCCACCGATGCGGCGGCCTTCGACCAGCACCTCGCGCCGGTGCTGGCACTCGACCCGGACGCCGGCTGGCGATCGTGGGCCGACGACGGCGCCCCGCCCACCGGCCCGGCCCGCCTCGCCGCCGCCTGGGTCCAGGCGGCGAAGGCGCAGAGCCCCGCCGCGTCGATGGCGCTCGACCGCGCGCTGCGGCAGGCGTTCTTCGCCGGCCACCGGGACCTCGACGACCCGGGGGCCGTCGCCGATGTCGCGGCCACCGTCGGCGAGGTCGACGCCGACGCCGCCGCCGCCGAGGTCGCCTCGGGCCGCCCGGAAGCCGAGCTCGACCGGCACGCCGAGGTCTCCCGCTCCGAGCTCGTGCCCGTGAGCCCGACCTTCGTGCTCGCCGACGGCAGCCGCTGGACGAACCCCGGCATCGAGTTCCACGTCGAGGACGGCGTGCCCGTGGTCGACGAGGACGATCCGACCGTGCACGACGAGATCATCGAGCGGTTCCTCGCCCTGCGGCACTACGACTGACCGGGCGGCTGCCCGCCCTCCCCCGCCCGCCTCTCGCTGCCGGCGTCGGCGAGGGTCCGGATCACGTCCTCGAGCGGGGCGCCCTTCGGCACGAGCCGCGACACGCCGACGCGTGCCGCCTCGTCGACCACCCCGTCCAGCTCCGCCGCCGAGAACACGACCACCTCCGGCGCGCGCGGGCCGTCTCGCAGGGCGGGCACGACGTCGAGGCCCCACTCGCTGCCGAGGCGCAGGTCGATCAGCACGACGTCGGGTCCGTGGGCCCGGACCGCCTCGACCGCCCCCGCGCCGTCGGACGCGGTGGCGACGACCTCGAGCCCGTCGGCGGCCGACACCGCCAGGCGCAGGGCGTCGAGGAGGAGGTCGTTGTCGTCCGCGATCACGACGGTGACGGGTCGCTCGTCGGCAGCCATGCGCCCATGCTGGCAGCCGTCTCGCACCCGGACCGGGACGACGTGCGAAGATCGCCAGGATGTGGGACGTTCCGGGCATCCCCGAGGAGGAGCGGCTGGAGCGCCTCCGCGTCCACCTGGAGACCGCCCAGCGCATCGCGAACCTCGGCAGCTGGGTGGGCGACCTGGTCACCGGCAAGCTCGAGTGGTCCCCCACCGTGTACCTGATCTTCGGCTGGCCCGACGGCGAGCCGGTCTCCTACGACGCCGTCATGCGGGCCGTGCACCCCGACGACCGGCGACGCCTGCTCCAGGTCCACGAGGACGCGCTGGTCGAGGGGACGTCGTACGCCATCGACCACCGCATCGTGCGCCCGGACGGCGAGACCCGGCACCTGCGTGAGGAGGCCATCGTCGAGCGGGACGACGCCGGCGAGCCGGTGCGGTTGGTCGGCGTGGTCCAGGACGTCACCGCGCGCACGCTCCTCGCCCGGAGCACCGTCGACACCGAGTCCCGGCGGCGCGAGCTGCTGCACCGGCTGATGCGGACGACCGAGCAGGAGCGGGCGCGCCTCGCCGGCGACCTCCACGACGGCCCCATCCAGCTGCTCACCGTGGCGGCGATGCGGCTGGAGCACCTCCGCATGACCCACGAGGCACCGCCCGAGTGGCTGGGCGAGGCCATCGACACCATCCGGGCCACGATGGTGCAGCTCCGCGACACGCTCTACGAGCTGCGCCCCACCCTGCCGGCGGCCGCCGGCCTGCGCAGCTCGCTCGGGTACCTGGCGGCCACGATCCTGCCGGCGGCGTCCGTGCACGTCGAGGTCACCGGCGACGAGCCCTCCGACGCCACCGGGCGCGAGCTGCTCGGGCTCGTGCAGGAGGTGCTGTGGAGCCTCCGCGGCCACGGCGGCAGCACGTCGGTCGAGATCGACGTCGACGTCACCGCCGGCGAGGTGTCGCTGGACGTCGTCGCCGACGGGCCGCCGCCCAGCGACCGGGGCTGGGGACGCATGGCCTACCTCGGCGTGCAGCACCGGGCCGAGGCCCTCGGTGGGACCTGCGCGCTGCGGCCGCTGCCGGACCGGCAGAAGCTCCGCTGCCGGTTCCCCGCCATCGACGACCAGGGCGCCACGTGAGCGAGCACTCCGCGCAGCTGCGCCGCCTGCTGGCCCACCTGCAGACCGCCCACCAGGTCGCCGGGCTCGGCAGCTGGGAGGGGGAGCTCGACGGCTCCCGCGACCTGTACTGGTCGCCCGAGGTCTACGAGATCTTCGGCCTCCCGCCCGACCACTCCCCCACCATCGACACCCTCGTGCGCCTGATCCACCCGGACGACCGGGCGCTGTTCCTCGAGGCCCGGGCCGACGCACTGCAGGGTGAGCGCCCCTACGAGATCGACGTGCGGATCGTCCGCCCCGACGGCGGCGTGCGGCACCTCCAGCTGGTGGCCGAGATCGTCCGCGACCAGATCGGCGCCGGACGGCTGATCGGCACCGTCCAGGACCGCACCGAGGAGATCGAGGCGATGCGTCGCCTGCGCCTCACGGAGGCCGAGCGCCGCGACCTCCTGCAGCGCCTCATCGACACGGCCGACATCGAGCGCCGGCGGCTCGCCGAGCACCTGAGCGCTGGCCCCATCGAGCACCTCGCCGCCGTGCGCGACCGCATCGCCGAGGCGGTGGCCACCGACGGCAGCTCGGGGCTGGCCGACGCGCTCGACGCGCTCGAGCGGTCCATCGGGTCGCTCGACGCCGCGCTGTCGACGATCGAGCTCGAACCGGCCCACCGCGACCTCGAGGACCTCGTCGGCGAGCTGGTGGCGGAGACCGCAGCGGCCGACGAGGTGCACGTGCACGTCGAGCCCGAGCTGGTGCTCGGGCCCTCGCTGCAGGCCACGGCAGTGCGCGTCGTGCAGGAAGCGCTCCACAACGCCCGCAAGCACGCCGGGGCCACCCGGGTCGCCGTGGCGATCCGGCGGGACCGCGACGACGTGGTCATCGAGGTCAGCGACGACGGCGCCGGCTTCGACGTCGACGCCCTCGAGGCCCGTCCCGGTCACCTCGGGCTGGTTTCGATGCGCGAGCGCGTCCACGCCGTGGGCGGCGAGCTCCACATCAGCTCACGTCCCGGCCGCACCACCGTCCGGGCTCGTGCGCCGCTGTCCTAGGAGCTCAGGTCGGGGCGTCGTCGGTGCTGCGACCCACCGTGACCAGCCCCATGGAGGCGCCGACCACGACCGCCTCGAGCTGGGACCGGGCGTCGAGCTTGGTGAGGATGTTGCGGACGTGGTTCCGCACCGTGTGGTGGCTCAGGTAGAGCAGCTCGCTGATCTCGGTGGTCGACCGGCCCTCGGCGAGGCGGCCGAGCACGTCGAGCTCGCGGTCGGTGAGGCGGGCCGGCGTGGCGGCCGGGCGGTTGAGCCAGCCGATGGCGGCCGAGAGCGTCTGGGCGTCGAACAGCGCCTCGCCGGCGTGCACCCGCAGGAGCCCCTCAGCGAGGTCGCCGAGGTCGGCGGACTTGCGGACGAAGCCGGCGCACCCGGCGGCGACGGCCTCGGCCGCCGCCTGGACCCCCTCGCTGGCGGTCAGGATCACCGTGCGCAGCGACGGGTGCCGGGCCTGGAGCTCGCTGGCCAGCGCCACCCCGGTGGTGCCGGGGAGGCCGTAGTCGATGAGGGCGATGTGGGGCGCCTCGTCGGCGACGATCTGGCGCGCCTCGTCGGCCGACGCCGCCGCGCCCACC
This sequence comes from Acidimicrobiales bacterium, assembly GCA_035764875.1. Lineage (GTDB taxonomy): Bacteria > Actinomycetota > Acidimicrobiia > Acidimicrobiales > Salinilacustritrichaceae > Salinilacustrithrix. The sequence goes on from DASTYO010000198.1 coordinate 5,931, forward strand.
ACGTCGATCTCCGACGACCGGCCGAGGGCCATGCCGATCGACTCCCGCACCATCGCGTGGTCGTCCACCAAGACCACCCGGCACACCGTGCCGGTGCTGGATCCTTGCTCCATGCCGCTTCGCTGCCTTTCTCCGCAGGCGCGGGATGCTATCCGCGTGCGCCGCGCGCAGCCGTCGGACCGCCGGTACCGTCATCGCATGCCTGAGCGTGGGGACCGGGACGGCCAGCTGCTCGCCGGCGCGCTGGGCGCCGAGCAGGCCGACCGCCGGCGCCTCGCCGACCGGCTGCACGACGGGCCCCAGCAGGTGCTCGTGTCGCTCGGCATCCGCCTCCAGCTGCTCCAGCAGCGGGTGCCCGACGACCTGGGCCCCGAGATCGCCGAGCTCGGCCGGCACGTGGACGAGGCGCGGACTGCGCTCCGGGGGCTCATGCTCGACCTCGGGGCGCCGCCGCCCGACGCCGCGCTGGAGGCGGGCCTGCGGTGGCTGCTCGAGACCAGCGCCGCCGTCGCCGGCTGGCGCACCGCGCTCACCGTCGAGCTGGCCTCGGAGGTCGACGCCGCCGTGCGGCTCTCCGTCCAGCGCGCGGTGCAGGAGGCGCTGGCCGACATCCGCACGGGCGCCGACGCCCACCGCGTCGGGGTGACGGCCACGGAGGTCGACGGCTGGCTCGAGGTCGACGTGGAAGCCGAGCACCCCGCCCCGGAGGATCGACGCGCCGGCGAGCGGGCCGCGGCGGCCGCGGCGATCGCGCGGGCCGAGGCGATCGGCGGCTGCGGGCAGGTCGAGCAGGACCGCACGACCCGCCGGATCCGGCTCCGGGTGCCGCTGCAGCCGACGTAGCCCGACGCCAGCAGACGTCGATGCACCGGGCGCGTTGACCAATCCGAGTCATGTCCTGCCCGGATCGGGCGCGGAGACTCGATGGTGTGATCCAGCGGACCGGCTCGACAAGCGCGCCGACGGCACGCCAGCGCGGCCGGCGCACGACCGTCGCGCTCATCGAGGACCAGCAGACCCTCGCCGGCGCGATCCAGCGATCGCTGGCGACCATCGAGGACCTGGACTGCGTGGGCGCGGCGCCGAACCTGGCCGACGGCCTCACGCTGGTGGAGTCGACGCAGCCGGACGTCCTCGTCACCGACTTCCGGCTCACGGACGGCGACGTGTCGAGCGTGCTCCCGGAGCTGCTCCGCCGGTCACCGGACACCCGGGTGCTGGTGTTCACCGGCTGGCCGGACGAGCGGAGCTTCCTCGAGGTGATGGCCATCGGCGCGACCGGGTTCCTCGACAAGGCGGCGCCGTTCGAGGACTTCGTCGACGCCATCCGGCGGGTGAGCCGGGGCGAGCTGGTGGTGGCGCCCCGCTTCCTGCCGGCGCTGACCCGACGGGCGACCGGCCCCGACGACGAGCTCACCCGCCGTGAGCTCGAGGTGCTGCAGCTGCTCGCCGAGGGGCGCACCACCGCGGAGGTCGCCGACGAGCTCGTCCTGTCGGTGAACACCGTCCGCAACCACGTCGCCCGCGTCCTGGCCAAGCTCGGCGTGCGCTCGCGCCTCGAGGCGGTCAACGTGGCCGTGCGCCGGGGCCTCATCCGGTTCGATCCGCCGGCCGTCTGACCGGCTCCGCCCCGTCGCGCGGCCGGTCAGCCGCAGTCGACCTGCGCGGGCGCCTCGTCGGGCACGTACCCCACCTTGGTGGTCGTCGTGGTGGACGTGTCGGCCGGACCGTCGCCGTCGTCTTCGTCGTCGGCGCTCGTGGTGGTGGTCGTGGACGGCATCTGCGGCGCGGTGGGCGACGGCTGGTCGTGCAGTGACGTGAAGTCGGCGCCGGCGACCAGGACGACCTCGCCGGGCTCCAGGTCCTCGTCGAGGCCGAAGAGCACGTCGCCGGTGACGTAGCGGGCCAGCAGCCCGGCGGCCGCCTCGTCGCCCGGGGCGTGGTAGATCGCCGTGGACGTGGCCGGCTCGACGGTGTCGCCGGGCGTGCCGGTGGCGAAGCCGATCTGCTCGAGGGCGGCGGTGATGTCGCCGGCCAGGCCCTGCTCGCCGATGCCGTTCAGGACGGTGACCTCCACCAGCCCCGGCGACAGCTCGTCGGGGTCGCGCCCGCGGAAGATGTTGAAGATGCGCTCGGCCGGCCGCTCCTCGAGGTCGAGGACGGCGGCGCCCGCCGCCGTGCGGAACGGCGTCGCCGGCACGCTGAAGGTCTGCAGGGACTCGGCGTCGAACGACGCGAACCGACGGCCGAGCGAGACGATGTCGCGTGCGTCGAGCGTGGGATCGAGCCCGACGTAGTCGACGGCCACGCCGACGAGGTCGTTGAGGGTCGCCGGGTTGGTGAGGCCCTTCGACACCGCCTTGGAGATCGCCTTGCGG
>DASTYO010000199.1:0-44655 GCA_035764875.1 Acidimicrobiales bacterium
CTGCTCGACCAGCGGGTGCGGCGGGCGCTGCGGCCCGGCGCCTCCGCCGTGACCGCCACCGACGTCGTGCTCGCGCTCTCCACGCCCGAAGGCGGCGGCTCGGTCGCCTCGCGGTTGGGCCGCACCACGGCCAAGCTCGCCCGCCGCACCCGCCCCGTCCGTGGCATCGCCGGCCGCACGCCGACGGGCCTGGCCCTGCGGTTCGGGCCCGGGCTCGTCGACGCCGTCACCGCCAACCTGCGCGGCATCGACGCCGCTGCGGCCCACCTCGTGACCCGCGCCCGCGACCAGCGCATCGAGCCCGACCCGGACCGGCTCCGCGCGGTCGTGGTCCAGGCGCTCGTCGGCGCCCCCATCGACCCCGACGCCGACGTCGACCACGCCCAGCTCGCCCGGCTGTGGCTCAGCGACGCCGGCCGCCGGCTGGCGCCGTTCGGCCTCGACCGCGTCCGGGCCCTCGCCCGCGGGCGCACCCCCGAGGCGGTCGCCGCCAGCCTCGGCACGGTCGACGTGCGCCGCCTGCGGCCGTAGCCGTCCGGACGGCGCCGGGTCGCGCCGTCCTACCCTCGACGCCATGGCCCTCGACGACGAGCTCGTGAACAAGGTGACCTGGAAGATCCCGAACGCCCTCGCGCTCATCGGCTCCCGTGCCGGCGACGAGCGCAACGGGATGACCGCCAGCTGGATCACCCAGCTGTCGATGGAGCCGGTGCTGGTGGGCGTGTCGGTGGACCGCACGGCCGTCACCCACCGCCTCATCGAGGACGGCGGGTCGTTCACCGTGAACCTGTGGTCGGCCGACGACACGCGGCCGTTCGTGAAGTTCTCGAAGCCCGCCGCGTACGAGGACGGCCAGCTGAACGGTCGGGCCGTGCGCGACGGCGTCACCGGCGCACCGGTCTTCGAAGAGGCGATCGCCTGGATCGAGTGCGAGGTGCGCCAGTCGCACGAGCTCGGCACCCACACGCTGTTCGTCGGCGAGGTCGTCGACGCCGGCATCAACGACGACGAGGCCCGGGCCGCGTCGATGTCCGACACCCGCATGAAGTACGGCGGGGTGAAGCGCCAGGCCCACGGCGGGTAGGGCCGTCCGGTGCCCGAGGTCTCGCTGAGCAACCCCGACAAGGTCCTGATCCCCGCAGCCGACGGCCACGACGCCGTCACCAAGGCCGATCTGTTCGACTACGCCGGCCGCATCGCCGACCACATGCTGCCGTACATCGCCGACCGGCCCGCCGTGCTCCAGCGCTTCCCCGACGGCACCGCCGGCGAGGGCTGGTACCAGAAGCACACGCCCAAGCACTTCCCCGCCTGGATCCCCACGGTCGAGCTGCCGAAGAAGGGCGGCACGGTGCGCCACGTCGTCATCGACAGCGCCGACGCCCTGCGCTACGTGGTGAACCAGGGCACCATCACCGTGCACGTGCTGGGTGGCAGCGCGTCGCGCCCCGACGTGCCGGTGGAGCTGCTCATCGACCTCGACCCGTCCGTCGACGATCCCGCCCAGGTGGTGGCGGGCACGGCGGCGGTGCGCGAGCTGCTCGACGACCTCGACGTCACCGGCTTCGTGAAGACCAGCGGGTCCCGGGGCATCCACGTGCACGTGCCCCTGCGCGGCGACGCCCGGTTCGCCGCGGTCAACGCGCTGGCCCACCACCTCGGCCGGCTGCTCGTCGACCGCCACCCCGACCTGCTCACGGTCCAGTTCTCCAAGGAGGACCGGGGTGACCGCCTCTTCGTCGACGTGCTCCGGAACGCCCCGGCCCAGCACGCGGTGGCGCCGTACACGGTGCGCCCGAAGCCGGGCGGGCCGGTGGCCGTGCCACTGCGCTGGGACGAGGTCGACAGCAGCTGGACGCCGCAGTCGACGCCGCTGGCCTCGCTGTTCCGGCGCCTCGGCGCGCTGGCCGGCGACCCGTGGGAGGGCTTCGAGGACGCGCGGGTCGACGCGGCGACGGTCGCTCGTCGCGTCGAGTCACTCCGGCACTGAAGGTCCTCTTTGGCCGATTGAATACTGTTTGTTCGGGTTGCTTAACATCCGGTGAGGCTGCGGGCTCGACGGATGGAGGAACCGGACATGCAGACACACTCGAGGCGGGGCCCACGTCGGCTCGCGCTCACGCTGGCGACCGTCGGGCTCGCGCTCGCAGCCGCAGCGCCCGCCGTGGCGCACGAAGGACCCCATGCGGAGCCACCGCCGCAGGAGCGGGTCGGCCTGCTGCTCGCCGACCACGGCGAGCCGCCGGTCTACAACGAGTGGACCTACGGCAGCTTCCGCGAGTTCTTCTCCCACCTGATCGACATGGGGCTGATCCCCGCCTGGCTCGCGGCGCTCGACACGGGCACGATCCTCTACGACGCCGACTGCCCCGCGTGCGGCGAGGCGAGCGAGGCGCCCCGCCTCGTCGATGCCTGGCTGCGACCGCACGAGGGCCCGGCCGCCTTCGTGCCGTCGTCGGACAGCCTGCCTGCGCACTACGTGCTCCCCGCCGGACCGGGTCTGCGGGAACCCGACATCTACGAGCACGTCGGTCTGTCCGCGTGGCACGAGTGGCAGCGCATGGGAGGTCGCTCGCCCAACTACGACGAGAAGCTGCCGAAGAAGCGGGAGGTCATCCGCCGCCTGAAGGCCACCCACGGCGACGACCTCGCCGTGCGGGTGGGCTACGGCATCGACCCCCGCATCGGCGGGGGCCGTCAGGGCATCCGCGAGGCGCTGGACGCGCTGGTCAACCGTGACCGGGTGAGCAGCCTCGTGGTCGGCTACCACGGTGTCGGCTTCAGCGACATCATGCAGACGCACCACCTGCGCCACCAGATCGACCAGCACCTCGCCGCACTCGGCCGCGCCGACCTGCCGGTGCGCTACGCGCAGCCCATCGGCACCACCGACCACTACGTGGCCGCCGTGGTCGAGAAGGTGCGGACAGAGCTCGCGTCGGTGCCGCCCGAGGCGGACGTGGCCATCCACCTGAGCGGCCACGGGCTCCCGACCACGATGTGCGGCGAGTACGACTGCGGCGCCGACGCGTACCACCGGTCGGCGGCCGAGCTCTTCGCTCGGGTGCGCCCCGCCGTGCTGTCGGCGATCGACCGTCCCGGTCGCACCGCCGTCTTCCACGTGTACGGCGACGGTGGTGAGGGTGACGACGACCCCGAGGACCAGGTCGCAAGCCCGATGGAGGCGCTGACGGCGCGGGTGAAGGGTGGATGGACCCACGTCATCGACATCCCCTACGAGTTCGACTCCAACTCGCGCGACACGCTGATCGTCCTGCGTCAGAGCTACGGCCGGCCCCAGCCCGACTGGGACGCGGCCTGGCAGAGCCGCTTCACCCACCGGGGCGTGCAGGTGAAGATCGCCAACGCGTCCGGGGGCGACGCCCACGAGACGACCGCGCTCGAGGCGGTCCTCCGCGACGCTCTCGCCCGCGCCGGCGCGGGCGGCGGCCCGGCGGCCGAACCGGCGCCCGGCGGCCACGGCAGCCACCCGTGACGCACTGGACCGCCCGCCCCGCTCAGGTGCGGTAGGCGTCGACCACCGGGGCGAGCTCCGCCGGCGTGGCGCCGTGGAGGATGACGCCGTCGCAGCCGAGGTCGAGCTGGCCGCGGACGGCCGCCACGCACTGCGCCGGCGAGCCGCTGGCGCTGGGCGCCAGCCACTCGTCGGGCAGCAGGGTGGCGATGTGCTCGAGCTGCTCGGTGGTGGCCACGGCGTCGATGGCGCCACCCACGCCCTGCACGACGGGGTCGGCGCGGAAGCGCTCGAGCACGGCGGGGTCCCAGCCGTTGGTGGAGACCATGAGGTCGCCGTAGCCCTGCAGGTACGTGGCGAGGCGGCCCACGGACTTCTTCAGGCGCAGCGGCTCGGGGATGTGGTCGCCGATGGTGGCGAAGCACGACCAGACGAGGACCTCGGAGGGGTCGCGGCCGGCGGCCTCGGCTGCCTGCTTGACGGTGCGCACGGCCCGCTCGGTGGTCTCGTCGGTGAAGAACGTGTGCAGCACGACCTCGTCGAAGCACCGGCCGCCGAGCTCGAGGGAGTTGTGCCCGAAGGCGACGAGGCCCATGGGCAGGTGCTCGTCGAGCGAGCCGTCGAGGTGCAGCACCGGCCACGACCCGGCCGGCCCGTCGTGCCCGATGACCGCCTCGCCCCGGAACAGGCGGCGCATGATGCCGGCGAAGTCCTCCATCTGAGCGGTGGTGATCCGCGACATGCCGAACGCGTCCTGCATCGGCGGGATGCCCCGGCCGATGCCCAGGACGAAGCGGCCGCCGGTGAGGCTCTGCATCGTCCGGGCGAACCCCGCCGTGACCATCGGGTGGCGCGTGTTGTGGTTCGTGGTGGCCGTCTGGATGCGGATGCGCTCGCTGACCGCCCCGGCCGCCCCGCACAGGGTGGCCGCCTCCTTGAGGTTGTAGCGCTCGGAGATGAAGGCGGTGCCGAGGCCCATCGCCTCGGCGTCACGCACCTCCTGCAGCAGGTCGCGTGACGACTCGGGCTGGCCGGCCAGGGCGTAGAAGCCGAGCTCCGGGAACGGCTGGCGGTCGGGGTTGGCGCTCATCATCGTGCTCCGGGGCGTCGGGCCGGTCCTTCGGCGGGGCGAGGGCGGCCACCGTAGATTCCGACAGGTGCCCGAGGAGCCCACCGCCGAGCCGATGCGCGGCCGCATCGACCGGCTGCGCGCCCGGGCCGAGGACGCCGCGGTCGCGCCCCGGGCCACGCTGCGCTTCGGCGTCTACGCCCTCGTGGGCCTGCTGGTCGGGCTCGCCGTCGCCGCGCTCCAGTGGGTGGCCCTCGACGTCGTGCTCCACCGGCTGCTCGACGCACCCCTCTGGGTCCAGGCCGTGGCGCCCGGCACCGGCCTCGCCATCACCATGCTCGTCCTGCGGAACCGCACCTCGTCGTCCACGTCGGACGAGTACATCCGGGCGTACCACACCGGCGCCGACCTCCCGCCCCGCGAGCTGGGCCCCAAGATGCTCGCCGCCGTCGCGACGCTCGGCCTCGGCGGGGCGATGGGCGCCGAGGGCCCGTCGGTGTACGCCGGGGCCAGCATCGGCCAGCGGGTGGGCGTGCTCCTGCCCGGCGTGCTCGGCCGGCGCGGCCACCGGACCCTCACCGCCGCCGGCGTCGCTGCCGGCGTGGCCGCCATCTTCCAGGCCCCCGCCACCGGCGTGCTGTTCGCCCTGGAGACGCCGTTCCAGCGCGACGTGGCCCGCCGAGCGCTGATCCCGGCCCTGATCGCCGCGGCCACGTCGTACCTCACCTTCACCGCCATCTTCGACGTGCACTCGTACCTCCCGGTCCCACGGGGCGAGGTCCGCCTCCGTGACGAGCTCCTCGGGGCGATCGTGCTCGGCGTGTGCGCCGGCATCGCCGCCCGGAGCCTGGCCCGCCTGTGGTCGGAGGCGAAGGCGCTCTCCTCCCGGCTCTCCCCCGCGATCCGGCTCACCATCGGCGCCGCCGTCAGCGCGCTGGCGTTCGTCGCCGCCCGCGGCCTCACCGGCGTCAGCTTCACCCTCGGTCCGGGCACCGAGCTCGTCGCCGGGGTCGCCGTCGACGCCGAGCTCGGCTTGTGGGTGATCGCCGCCGCGTTCTTGCTGCGGGCGCTCGCGACCTCGGCGGCCCTCGTCGCCGGCGGTGTGGGCGGGTCGTTCATCCCGCTGGTGGTGCAGGGCCTGCTGCTCGGGCGCCTGGTCGAGTCGCTCTTCGACGGAGCCGCGCCCGGCCTCTACCCGGCCATCGGGCTGGCGGCCGTGCTCGGCGCCGGCTACCGCACGCCGCTCGCAGCCGTGATGTTCGTCGCCGAGACCACCGGCCAGGCCCAGTACGTCATCCCGGCCCTCATCGCCACGGCCGTGTCCCAGGGCGTCATGGGCGACAAGAGCGTGGCCTCCTACCAGGTGCACGAGCGCGAGGGCGTGCTGGAGCGGCGCCTGCGCCTGCCGGTGCGCGACGCGGTCATCGACGTGCCGAGCGTGCACCCCGACACCCCGGTCACCGAGGTCATCGACCGCTACGGCGACGCCCCGCCCGCCCAGGCCCTCCCCGTGGCCGACGACCGCTACCGCGGTCTGCTGTTCCTGCGCGACCTCGCCGCGACCATGTTCGAGCAGGGACCCGACGCCACGGTGGCCGATGCCATGCACGACGTGCCGGCCGTTCGCCTCGACGTGCCCGCCGTCGAGGCGGCCCGGCTCATGGGCGAGCTCGACAGCGCGGTCATCGCGGTGGTCGACGGCGACGACCACGCCGTCGGCATCGTGACCGCCCTCACCATGACCGGCGTCCTCGAGTACGACCCCGACGAGTAGCGGCCGCGGCATAGGGTCCGGCGGATGAAGCTCGGACTCTCCCTCGGGTACTGGGGCCGCGGTCCCGACCCAGACGCCCTCGACAAGATCCTCCAGGCCGAGTCGATGGGCTTCGACTCGATGTGGACCGCCGAGGCGTGGGGCTCGGACGCCCTCACCCCGCTGGCCTGGTACGGCTCGCGCACCACGACGATGAAGCTCGGCCAGAGCATCACCCAGATCAGCGCCCGCACGCCGGCGGCCACGGCCATGGCGATGCAGACCCTGCAGCACCTCTCCGACGGCCGCGTCATCTGCGGCCTCGGCGTCAGCGGCCCGCAGGTCGTCGAGGGCTGGTACGGCCAGCCCTTCGCCAAGCCGCTGGCCCGCACGCGCGAGTACGTCTCGATCCTCAAGCAGGTGTGGGAGCGGGGCGAGCCGGTCACCAGCGACGGCCCCCACTACCCGCTCCCCTACCCGGCCGACGCGCCGGGCTCGGTGGGCAAGGGCAAGCCGCTGCGCTCCATCACGCACCCCCACCCGACGCCCATCCCGGTGTACCTGGCCGCCGAGGGCCCGAAGAACCTCGCCCTCGCCGGCGAGATGGCCGACGGCTGGCTGCCGCTGTGGATGAGCCCCGACGAGTCCGACTGGTACAAGGCCCAGATCGAGGCCGGCATGGCGAAGGTGCCGGGCAAGACGTGGGACGACTTCGGCGTGGCCGCCGTGGTGCCGACGCTGGTGCTCGACGACCTCGACACGGCCATCGACCTCATGCGCCCGCAGCTCGCGCTCTACATCGGCGGCATGGGCGCGCGCGACGAGAACTACCACTACGAGGTGTTCGCGCGGATGAACGAGGGTCGCTACGAGGGCGACTGCGAGCGCATCCAGGACCTCTACCTGTCCGGGCACAAGCAGGAGGCCGTCGCCGCCGTGCCCGCGCAGATGGTCGATGACATCTGCCTGGTCGGATCGGCCGACCGCGTGCGCGACCGCGTGCAGCGCTGGGAGGCGTCCATCGTGGACACGCTCCTCATCGGCGGCCCCTGGGAAGCCGTGCAGGCCGCCGGCGCCACCCTGCTCGCCTGAGCCGACCCCGTTCCTCACGCGCAGATCGACCGTCGACGGTCGATCTGCGCGTCGAGAACGGTTCGGGGGTGGGGTCAGCGCATGCGCGTGGCGCCGCGGATGATGACCCGCTGCACCAGGCCGGCGGGCAGCCGGGAGACCAGGTCGAGCACCTTGGCGTCGGGGCCGATGAGCGCTCGCCGGCGGTCGCGCTGGACCGCCGTCAGGATCTGGCGGGCCGCCTTCTGCGGCGACGTCATGAACAGCTTCTCGAAGTCGCGCCGGGCCTGGTCGGCGTCGCCGGCCACGGCGGTGACGCTCTCGTCCATGCGAGCGTTCTTCGCGATGTTGGTCTTGATGCCGCCCGGGTGGACGGTGGTGGCGCTCACGCCGCACGGCTCGATCTCGAGCTCCATGCGGAGGGCGTCGGTGAAGCCGCGCACGCCGAACTTGGCGGCGTTGTAGGCCGACTGCGACGGGATGCCGAGCAGGCCGAAGACGCTGGAGAGGTTGACCACGTGGCCCTCTCCCGACGCCCTCAGGTGGGGCAGGAACGCCTTGGTGCCGTGGACCACACCCCAGAAGTTGATGCCCATCAGCCAGTGGAGGTCGTCGTAGCTGGCGCCCTCGACCGTGGCGCCGAGCGCCACGCCGGCGTTGTTGAAGATCAGGTTCACCGTGCCGTGCTCGGCGACGACCTGGTCGGCCCAGGCGTGGACGGCGTCGCGCTCGGCGACGTCGACGATGGCCGACGTCACCTTGACGCCCGCGCCCTCGGCGAGGGCAACGGTCTCGGCGAGGCCGGCCTCGTCGATGTCGGACAGGGCGAGGTGGGCCCCCTGCCGGCTCAGCTCGACGGCGAGGGCCCGGCCGATGCCCGACCCTGCTCCGGTGATGGCGGCCACCCGGCCACGGAAGTCCTGCATGTGGTGTCGCTCCTTCAGGCGGCCCGGCCGGCCAGCTTGTCGTTCAGGGTGCCCGACTCGCCGAACAGCTCGGCGCGCCACCGCTCGACGAGCTCGGTGGTGTCGCGGTCGTCGGGGTGGAAGTCGGGGCGGTCGTAGTCCTTCAGCTGCTCCCAGACCTCGCGGCTGAGGAACGGCGAGCGCTGCAGCTTGCGCCAGCTGCGCCACACCTTGCGGGGGCTTCGCCGGGCCTCCCGGTCGAGGAGCACGGAGATGATGACCTGCAGCCCCATCCCGATGACGAACGCGTACCGCATGAACTTCATCGTCCACACCCGCATGCGCTCGGTGCCACCCACGGCCCGGTACACGTCGAAGGCGACGGCCTTGTGCTCGGACTCCTCCAGCGCGTGCCAGAGGAACAGGTTCTGCACCTCGGGGTGGCCCATCATCTGGCGGGCCCGCTCGTCGGAGAGGATGAGCTCGGCGAGCGTGGCCGTGAAGTGCTCGAGGGCGGCGGTGGCGGCCAGGTTGGCCTTGGCCGGTGCGATGCGCTCCCGGATCTCGAGCCCCTTCTTCGTGAACCGCTCGACCTGCTTGGTGGGGTAGCCGAGCTCGGCGAGGCGGGTGTTGAAGTCGCGGTGCTCGCGGCCGTGCACGGCCTCCTGGCCGATGAAGCCGCTCACCTGCCGCTTCAGCGCCGGGTCGCTGATCTCGTCGCGGAAGTGGCGCACGGAGCGGACGAAGAAGTCCTCGCCGTCGGGGAACACGGCGGACAGCGACGCGATGAGGTGGCTACCGACGATGTCACCGTCCTCGGCATAGTGCTTGGGCAGGTCGCGCAGCGACTCGTCGAACGAGATCCGGCGGGTGGGCACCACGCGGTCGGCGTTGGACGTCTGGGGGGCGGGCGTCAGGGTCATGGCTGGTCTCCCTTGGGGACGAGGAGGAACCGCTCGATGGCGGCGATGATCACGGAGGCGACGCGCTCGTCGCTGGTCACGAAGCCGTCGGCGGCCCGGCGGCGGTTGAGCCCGTCGATGACGAGGTCGATGAACTCGACGACGGCCTCGGGGTCGATGTCGTCGCGCACCACCCCGGCGTCGACCGTCGTGGAGAGCAGCGGCACGAAGGCGTCGACGATGCGACGGTTGATGCGTCGGTGGGCGGCCAGGGCGTCGTCCGTGCCGGTGCCGGACCGGAACGCAGCGAGCACCCGCAGGTCGTGCACCACCACGAGCTGGCGCATCAGCTCTCGCACCACGCCCTCGATGGGGGTGCCGAGCTCGAGCTCGACGTTCACGAGCGTCACCAGCTCGTCGGTCTTGTGGTCGACCACGGCCGCGAGCAGCGACTCCTTCGAGTCGAAGTGGCCGTAGAACATCCCGGCGGACACGCCGGCCTCGGCGACGATGGCCCGGGTGGTGAGCCCCTCGACCCCGTCGCGCTCGGCGACGGCGACGGTGGCGTCGATCAGCCGTTGGCGGGCGGCGGCTCGCTGCTCATCGCTGATCTTGGGCATCGACGGGCTCCGGGTCGGGTGGTGCAGAACGAAACCGAGCGCTCGTTCTGTTTCCTGTCCTTCGCCGCCCGAGGTCCGATCTCCTCCCGGTGTGGCCCACGGCACACAGACCCGGTACCCTGCCGGTCGTCACCTTCGTGGGCGGAGATGACCAGCGAGGAGTCCTCCGTGCCCACGACAGACCCCCAGACCAGCACCTTCTCGGAACCAGGCGACCTGTTCGCCTCCGCGGCGTTCATGTCGTTCGGCGCCTGCCGGGGCGTCGACCCGGACCTGTTCTTTCCCGACCGGGGTGAATCGCTCGAGCCGGCGAAGCGCATCTGCGGCGAGTGCGCCGTGCGCGACGAGTGCCTCGAGCACGCCCTCGCCAACGGTGAGCGCTTCGGGGTGTGGGGCGGCACGTCCGAGCGGGAGCGCCGCCGGATCCGCCGCCAGCGCCGCATCGCGGCGGCCTGATCAGGAAACTGGACGCGGATCCTGCGCACCCCAACAGGTTCTGGACGCGGATCCTGCGCAGCGCTCAGAGCCACTTGCCGGGGTTGAGGATGCCCTGGGGGTCGAGCGCCGCTTTGACCCGCCGGCTGAGGTCGAGCACCTCCGGCCCGAGCTGGGCGGCCAGGTGCCGGGCCTTCAGCGACCCCACGCCGTGCTCGCCGGTGATGGTGCCCCCGAGGGCGAGGGCGGCGTCCATGACCGCCCCGAACGCCTCGTCGGCCCGCACGACGGCACCGGCGTCGGTGGGATCGAAGGTGACCAGCGGGTGGAAGTTGCCGTCACCGGCGTGGCCGATGACGGGGATGGCGGTGGCGTGGCGCTCGGCGACCTCGGCCACTGCGGCGAGCAGCGCCGGGATGCGCGGGATGGGCACGCCGACGTCCTCGATGAGCACGCTGCCCAGCCGCTCGACGCACGGGATGGCCATCCGCCGGGCGGCCATCAGCATCTCGGCCTCGTCGGGATCGTCGGTGACGGCGACGTAGGTGGCACCGGCCCGCTCGGCGTGCTCGGCGATGCGGGCGGCGGTGTCGTCACCGGCGTCGGACTGCCCCAGCAGCAGCGCACCCATGGACGTGTCGAGCCCCATCGGCTTCACGGCCTCGACGGCGTTCACGGCGGCGTGGTCCATGAGCTCGAGGGCGGACGGGCGCAGCGACGCCATCACGGCGCTGACGGCACGGCCGGCGTCGACGACGTCGGCGAAGGTGGCGACCACGGTGGCCGCGGGCGGCGGGGCGGGACGGAGCCGCAGCGTCGCCTCGGTGATGACGCCGAGCGTGCCCTCGGAACCGACGAAGAGGCGCTTCAGGTCGAGGCCGGCGACGTCCTTGATGGTGCGGCCGCCGAGGCGCGTGACCGTGCCGTCGGCGAGCACGACCTCGAGCCCGAGCACGTAGTCGGTGGTGACGCCGTACTTGACGCAGCACAGGCCGCCGGCGTTGGTGGCCAGGTTGCCCCCGATGGAGCAGATCTCGAACGAGGACGGGTCGGGCGGGTACCACAGGCCCTCGGCGGCCGCCGCCTGCTTGACCTCGACGTTGAGGGCGCCCGGCTGGACGACCGCCACCATGGCGTCGCGGTCGACCTCGATGGCGCGCATGCCCTCGGTGGACAGGGTGATGCAGCCGTCGACCGCGGCCGACCCGCCGGACAGGCCGGTGCCGGCGCCCCGGGTGACGACGCCCACGCCGAGGCGGCCGGCCACCCCGAGCGTGGCCGCGACCTCGGCCGTGGACCCGGCGCGCACCAGCGCCACCGGTCGGCCGGGCACGACGGTCATCGCCCGGTCGAAGCGGTAGGCGTCGACGACGTCCGGATCGACGACCACCGAGTCGGCGGGGAGTGCCTCGAGGAGGGCGGCGACGACGTCGTCGGGGGCGGCCATCACCGCCGAGTCTGCCCGGTGCGACTGCGCGAGCGTCAGCCGATGCGCAGGATCCGCGTCCAGAAGCGGAAGGGGGTGCGCAGGATCCGCGTCCAGAAGCGGAAGGGCGTGCGCAGGATCCGCGTCCAGTTCCGTCAGAGGCCGATCGCCGAGGCCATGGCGGTGGTCGCGGAGACGAAGAACGCCTCGTGGTCGGCCACGAGGCCCCGGGTCTGGCCGAACACCTCGAAGCCCACGAGCCCGAACAGCTGGGTCCAGGCGACGAGCGCCGCTCCGAGCACCGGTGCGGGCAGGTCGACCTCGAGCAGGGCGGCGAGGTCGCGCAGCTCGGCGGCGGTGGCGGCCGGTGGGTCGAACCCCAGCGTCGGCTCGAGCGGGCGGGCCGCCGCGGCCTCGGCGACGACCGACACGAGCAGCCGCGAGACGCGCGTGCCGGGAAGCACGGTGTCCTGCGGTGCCTCGTAGCCCGGGACCGGAGAACCGTAGAGCAGGGCGTACTCGTGGGGGTGCTCGAGCGCCCAGGCGCGCACGGCGCGCGCCACGTCGACCCAGCGGTTGCGGGCGCTGCGCCGGCGGGACGCCTCGGCCGCAGCCTCGGCTGCCGCGCCGAGGGAGTCGTAGGAGTCGACGATGAGCAGGGTGAGCAGCTCGTCCCGGCTCGCCACGTACCGGTAGACCGCCGAGGACACCATGCCCAGCTCCCGGGCCACGGCGCGCAGTGAGAGCTGGGCCGCGCCCACCTCGGCGAGCTGGCGACGGCCGGCCGCCAGGATCTCCGCCGTGATCTCGGCGCGAGCCCGGGCTCGGGCGGTGCGGGGGGCGGACGCAGCGGGCACGGCGGGACCCTACTGCTCTCGTGTCAGAGCGGTGCTCCGCCGCGGCCCTGTTCGGCGGTTCAGGCCTCCACGGCGTCGAGCAGGTCGCGGACCGTGCGGGGCTGCTCGACGGGATGCCGCAGCGGGCGATCGGTGATGACCTCGTAGCGGTTCCGCCGCCCGACCCGCTGGCGTCGCACGTACCCGGCCGCCTCGAGGTCGTCGAGGATGCGCTGCACCGCCCCCTCCGTGATCCCGACGAGCTGGCCGATGTCGCGCTGGCGCAGCCCGGGATCGCGGCTGATCGCGACCAGGACGTGGCCGTGGTTGGTGAGGAAGGTCCAGCTGCCCGGTGCCTCCGGCATGGCGACATGCAAACATACCTCATGTGATAGGTCAATCAGGTTGCACCCATTGGCAAGGGTCCATAGCATCCGGCGCATGACCGAGACCTTCACGCCCAGCGCCGACGAGCTGCTCGCCAAGAACGCCGAGTACGCCGAGCACTTCCACGACAGCGAGCTGCAGGTGGCGCCCACCCGGAAGCTGGCGGTGGTGGCGTGCATGGACTCCCGCATGGACATCTTCCAGATCCTCGGGCTGGGCAACGGGGAAGCCCACATCGTCCGCAACGCCGGCGGCGTCATCACCGACGACGTCATCCGCTCGCTGTGCCTGTCGCAGCGCGCCCTCGGCACCCGCGAGATCGTGCTCCTCCACCACACCGACTGCGGCCTGTCCAAGGTCGACGAGGCCGAGTTCCGCGAGGAGCTCGCCGCCGAGCTGGGCGTGAAGCCCTGGTGGTCGCTCGAGGCCTTCTCGGACCCCGACGCCGACGTCGCCCAGTCGATCCAGCGCCTGCGCCTCTCGCCGTTCATCGCGCACAAGGACGACATCCGCGGGTTCGTCTACGAGG
This sequence comes from Acidimicrobiales bacterium, assembly GCA_035764875.1. Taxonomy (GTDB): domain Bacteria; phylum Actinomycetota; class Acidimicrobiia; order Acidimicrobiales; family Salinilacustritrichaceae; genus Salinilacustrithrix. Next base: position 13,409 of record DASTYO010000199.1, read on the forward strand.
TGGAGAGCGGGCGCCTGCGCGAGGTCGACGCCGGCTGAGCCTGCGCAGGATCCGCGTCCAGCTTCGAGATGGGGGTTCGCTTGACGCGCGCCGGCGGTTGTGATGCAGTGCTCTTGATAGAGAGCGGTGCTCACAGTTCGGAGATGCAGCCATGGCCCCCGCCCACTACGCCGCCCCCGGGTGGTTCACCCGCCGGGTGTTCAACCCCACGGTCGCCTGGCTGACCCGTCGCGGCCTCAGCCTGGCCGGCTCGCGCGTCCTCGAGGTGCGGGGCCGGCGCAGCGGGCAGTGGCGGTCGGTGCCGGTGAACCTGCTCGACCACGACGGCCGCTCGCACCTGGTGGCGGCCCGGGGGGAGACCGAGTGGGTGCGGAACCTGCGGGCCGCCGGCGAGGGGCGCCTCCGACTCGGCCGGCGGGTGTGGACCTTCCGCGCCGAGGAGCTCCCCGCCGAGCAGCGGGTCGACGTGCTGCGGGCCTACCTGCGCCGGTGGGCCTGGGAGGTGGGCGCGTTCTTCGAAGGCGTGTCCGCCGACGCCTCCGACGACGAGCTCCTGGCGGTCGCCCACCGCCACCCGGTGTTCGTGCTGGAGGTCACGCCCGAACGCTGAACCACGGGCTGACGCGCGGCAGCCCGCCACCCCGGCCCGACGACCTGGGCCGTCTCAGGCGCCTTCGTGCACGATGCGCCGACCCGTGATCTCCTCGGCGACGACCTGGACCCAGTCGTCGCGGTCGACGCCGTCGGCCCACGGGTGCAGGTCGACGTCGGCGAGGTCGTCGTCCTCCACGACGTCGGCGACGCCGCGGATGAGCACGCTCCAACCGGTGCGCGTCGCCGGGTCGAACTCGTCGACCTGGAACGCGACGGGCTCCTTCATGAGCGCCTCGTGGAGCAGCGAGCCCTTCAAGGTGCGGAACACCACGCGATGCCCGACGACGGCGTGGTTGACCGGCAGGATCGTGAGCTCGCCCTCCTCGAGGAAGGCGACGCGCCCGACGGGCGTGCGACCGAGCAGCTCCCAGCACTCGGCGGTGTCGAGGACCTCGAGGCCCTGGTGATCGAGGTTGCGTCCTTCGGCGGGGTCCATGGCCACACTCTGCCGCCCCGGACGGCACCGGCGACAGGGACCTCCGTCCTGACCGGTCGAGCCCGCCGCCTCGCTCAGCCCGGACGCACCACCCGCTGCCGGGTGCGACGGACCCGCCACCACGTGCGCTCGAGCCCGAGGGGTTGCCCCTCGACGGGGACCCCCGTGTCGACGACGAGCGCCTCGGGCCACGGATCGGCACGGGCGGCCAGCAGGTCCACGGTGGACGGCTTCGCCTCCGACGCGCCCGGCGTCCCGGCGGGCCGGCCGGCGATCCGGCGGCGGCACACCTCCGGCGGGGCGTCGCAGCGGACCTCCACCACCCGAGCGGAGGCCCGGCCGGCCACGTCGCGGGCGAGCGTCCGCGCCGCGCCGTCGGTCCAGGTGGCGTCGAGCACCACCGACGTGCCGTGCGAGAGGAGGTGCTCGGCGCGACGCAGCAGCTCGTCGTAGACCCGGGCGACCGTGGCCGGCTCGTACGCCCTAGGCCCGATGTCGGCGGCCCGCAGGCCGAGGTCGCGTCGGACCTCGTCGCTGGACAGCACCACGAAGCCGAAGTCCTCGCCGATGCTGGCGGCCAGGGTGGACTTGCCCGAGCCGGGGATGCCCCCCACCAGCACGAGCCGCACCTCCGCGCGACGGAGGTGGTCGAGCGCGAGCTCGGCCAGGGACACGGCGTCCCCTCCTCGCGCCGGGTCCTGCCGGCGGCGCAAGGCCGTCACCTTGGCCCGCACGAGCGCCCGCTGGGCGACGTGCAGGTGGGCGAGCGATCCGGGGTGGTGCTCGTCGCCGAACTCGACGTAGTCGTCGAGGAACGCCTCCGCCAGGTCGTCGTGACCGAGGCGCTGGAGGTCCATCACGAGGAAGGCGACGTCGGCCAGCACGTCGACCGTGCGGAGGGAGTCGTCGAACGCGAGGCAGTCGAGCACCCGCGGACCGTCGGCGAGGCAGAAGACGTCCTCGGCCAGCAGGTCGCCGTGCCCGTCGCGGACCATGCCCTCCCGCGTCCGCTCGGCGAGCAGCGCGCCGCGCCCGGCGAGGTACCGAGCCGAGAGCGCCTCGAGCTCGTCGGCGATCGCCAGCAGGCGCGGGTCCTCCGTCGCCGCGCGCAACCCGGCGAGGTCGTCGGCCCACCGTCGGCGCAGCGCGTCGACGCCCGCCAGCGCCTCCGCGGCCGCCGGCTCCGCCACGTCGGCGGAGGCGTGGAACGCGGCGATGTGGCGGGCCACGTCGCGCACCACCTCGCGGGCCTCCGGCCCGTCGAGCAGGGCGCTGAGCCGGCGCTCGTCGGGCATGCGCCGCATCACGATCACCGGCTCGAGCGCCTCGCCGTCGAGCGTGATCTCGGCCACCCCCCGGTACACGTCAGGGGCGAGCCGGGCGTTGAGGGCGACCTCCCGCTGGCACGCCCGGCGACGTGCCGCCACGTCGCCCTGGTCGAGGACGTCGGTGCGCAGCGGCTTCATCACCTTGTAGGCGACGTCGCCGGTCAGGAGCACCCAGGAGATGTGGGTCTCGCGGACCAGCGGCGGGTCGCTCACGGCTCCATGGTGGGCCAGGTGCCGGAGGCGGTGAAGGGTCCACGGTCACGAGCGCCCGACGCGGCGCAGCACCTCGTCGACGACCTCCTCGACCGGCCCGTCGGCGTCCACGAGCACCGTCCGCTCGGGGTCGGGGAGCTCCAGCGCCTCGAGCTGGCTGTCGAGCAGGGCGGCCGGCATGAAGTGCCCGACGCGGTCCACCAGGCGGCGGCGGAGCTCCGGCACGCTCACGTCGAGGTGGACCAGCACCACGTCGTCGGCCGCGCTGCGCAGGCGACTGCGGTGGGCGCGGCGCAGCGCCGAGCAGGCCAGCACGACCCGCTCGCGGCAGGCGGCGCGCCGGGCGATCTCGTCGGCGAGCGCGTCGATCCACGGCTCGCGGTCGGCGTCGGTGAGCGCCGTGCCGCTCGCCATCTTCGCCACGTTGGCGGCCGGGTGGAAGTCGTCGGCGTCGAGCACGACCGCGCCCGTGCGCGCCGCCAGCGCCTCGCTGACCGTGGACTTGCCCGAGCCGGCGACGCCGGTGACGACGACCGTCTGGGGGACCTCGACCATGGGGCGAGGGTAGGGCCCCTCCCGCGTCGTGGCTCCGCCGGCGGGGGCCGGGCCGGCGGAAGCCGGGCTCAGGCCGAGGGGACGATGACCGCCCGGCCCTCGATGTCGCCGGAGGCCAGGCGCTCGTAGACGTGCGGGGCCTCGTCGAGGGAGAACGTGGAGACGTGCGGGGTGATGACCCCGGCCTGGGCCAGCGCCAGCACCTCGTGGAGCTCGGGGAGGGTGCCCCAGTACGTGGTGGCGACCGACACCTCGTAGGCGATGCTGAAGAAGCTGATCGGCAGGGTGCCGCCGGCGATGCCCACGATGGTGAGCTGGCCGAGCTGGCGGGCCACGGCGGCGCCGAGCGCCAGCGTCTGGTCGGCGCCCACCACGTCGAGCACCACGTCGGCGCCCCGGCCCTTGGTCAGCTCGGTGATGGTCGCTGCTGCGTCGTCGTCGGCGACCACCCCGGCATGGGCGCCCACCGACTCCGCCAGCTTCAGGGCCTCGGGGCGCGTGTCGACCGCGATGACCGTGGCGGGCGACAGGGCACGCAGCATCTGCACGGCCATGTGGCCCAACCCGCCGGCGCCGATCACCACGGCGGTGCTGCCCGGAACGAGCAGGGGCAGCCCGCGCTTCACGGCGTGGTACGGGGTGAGGCCGGCATCGGTGAGCGGCGCGGCCGCGGCCGGCTCGAGGTCGCCGATGGGCAGGACGTGCCGGGCGCCCGGCACGACCATGTAGGGCGCCATGCCGCCGTCGGCTCCCAGGCCGCCGACGAGGCCGCCCGTGCGGTCCGGACGCTCGCAGTAGTTCTCCATGCCGAGCTGGCAGCGCCGGCAGCGACCGCAGCCCCAGGGCCCGTACACGGCCACCGCCTCCCCCACCTCGAGGCCGGTGACCCCGGCGCCCAGGGCCTCGACCCAGCCGGCGTTCTCGTGCCCGAGGGTGAAGGGCGGTCCCCACGGGAGGACCCCGGCCTCGAAGTCGTGCATCAGGTGCAGGTCCGAGTGGCAGGCGCCGGCGCCGCCGATGCGGATCAGCACCTCGCCCGGACCGGGCTCCGGGACGTCGACGTCGACCAGCTCGCCCGCATGCTTCCACTCCAGCAACCGCAGCGCCTTCATCAGCTTCCTCCTGTGTCGTGCGTCCCTCCACCTTCTCCCACGAGCCGTGCTCGCGGAAGGGCAGAAGGTCACGCTCCGTCACCGGGCGTTGACACACCACCCGTTCGAGCCATTTGGCGCCCGGTGCGCTCAACCGCTCGGCTCCCCTGCCGATGTCTCGATCGGGCGGGCGAAGCCCCGCGACGGTCGAGGGTGCGGTGGGCACCGAGGCGGAACCGGATGAACACGTTCGACGAGGGAGTGGTCTCGACCACACCGTGGACCCTCCCCTTCTCGCGCGCCTGGTTGGTGGGCGGCAGCCTGCTCGGCATCGCCGCCATCGGCGTCGCCGTGCCCGAGCCCGGCTGGGTCGCCGACCTCGCGGCCGTCCTGGTCCCGGTCGCGGTGGCCGTGGTCGGCATCCGCGGCTGGTACCGCACCACGGCGGTGCTGTCCTCCCGGGGCCGGACCGGCTGGCTGCTGCTCGGCATCGCCTCTGCGCTCGTCGCCGTGGGCTCCATCGCCGCCGACCACACCTCGCCCACCCTGGCCGATGCCGCCACGCTCGCCGGGTGGGCCACGTGCGCGGCGGCGACCCTCCAGCTGATCGGCGGCCGGGTGCGCGGCCGGTGGATCGACGCCGTCGTGGAGGCGCTCCTCGTCGCCGCCCCGATCGCGTACCTGGCCGTGGCGTTCGCGCTCGACCAGCGACCCGCGGCGATGTCGCTGACCGACGGCGTGATGGGGATCATCGCCCTGGCGAGCGGGGCGGTGCTCGTGGTGGTGGCGATGCACCTGCGCGACGTGCACCCCCGGCAGCAGTCGACTGCCCACCTCGTCCTGCTCGGCGCCGTCGCCCTCCTGGCGCTGCACCTCGTCCGCGGCGGCTCGATGCTGGCGGGCGCGGACGACGTGCCGGTGCTCGACGCGGTCTGGACGGCGGCTGCGGCCCTGCCCGCCCTGCTCTGGGCGTGCGCCACGCTCGGCGCCGAGTGCCAGGAGCAACCGGAGCGCATCGAGGCGCTGCCGACCCCCCTGACGCACGCGCGCCTCGGCGTGGTGGCGCTGTCGGTGGCGGTCGGCCCCATGGTGCTCGCCGTGCGCGTGGCCACCTCGCGGGGCGGCGGCATCACGGCGTACGCAGCCGGCGCCGTGGCGGTCGCCGGCGTCGCGGTCGCCTACCTGGTGCGGATGGTGGAGCAGCGGGCGCGGGTGGAGCACCTCGCCCTGCACGACGACCTGTGCGACCTGCCCAACCGCGTGCTGCTGGGCGACCGCATCGAGTCGGCCCTCGCCCACGCGCCCCGGACGGGCACGTCCGTCGCCCTGCTCTTCTTGGACCTCGACCGGTTCAAGACCATCAACGACAGCCTGGGCCACGCCACGGGCAACGACCTGCTCCGGGCCGTGGCCGGGCGCCTCACGACCCACGTCAGGCGGGGCGACACCGTCGCCCGCCTGGGCGGCGACGAGTTCGCCATCCTGCTGCCCGGCCTCGCCGACACGACGGCTGCGGCGACCGTCGCCCAGCACCTGCTCGAGGCCTTCCAGGAGCCCTTCGACCTCGCCGGCCGGCAGATCTTCGTGAGCCCGAGCATCGGCGTGTCGCTGCACCCCCACGACGCCGCGGACGCCGAGGAGCTCCTGCGCAACGCCGACGCGGCGATGTACCGGTCGAAGGCCCGGGGCCGGAACACCTTCGAGGTCTACACGCACGAGCTCAACGAGCGGGCCCAGCGCACGCTCACGATGGAGAGCTACCTGCACAAGGCGGTCGAGCGCGACGAGCTGGTGCTGCACTACCAGCCGAAGGTCGAGCTGCGGACGGGGCAGATCGTGGGGATGGAGGCCCTGCTGCGCTGGCAGCACCCCGACCTCGGCCTGCTGCCGCCCGGCGAGTTCATCCCCCTGGCCGAGGAGACCGGGCTCATCGTCCCGCTCGGCGAGTGGGCCCTGGTGGAGGCGTGCACCCAGACGCAGCGGTGGATGCGGGCCGGCCACCAGCCCCTGACCGTGGCGGTGAACCTGTCGGCGCGGCAGTTCCAGCACCAGCGCGTCGGCGACCTCGTGGCCCGGGCGCTGCGCGCCAGCCACCTCGACCCCCGCGCCCTGGAGCTCGAGCTCACCGAGAGCCTCGCGCTGCAGGATCCGGACTCGATCGTGGCGACCCTCGCCGACCTGAAGGACATCGGCGTGCAGTGCTCGATCGACGACTTCGGCACCGGCTACAGCGGGCTGCAGTACCTGACCCGGTTCCCGATCGACAAGCTCAAGATCGACCGCTTCTTCATCAGCGAGATCTCCAGCGGCGACAACGCCCGCATCGTCTCCGCCGTGATCGCGCTGGCCCACAACCTCCAGCTGGAGGTCATCGCCGAGGGCGTCGAGACCGACGAGCAGCTCCAGTTCCTGGTCGACAACGGCTGCGACGAGATGCAGGGCTTCCTGTTCAGCCGGCCGGTGCCGCCCGACGACTTCGAGGCGCTCCTGGTCGACACGCCGGACATCGTCGGGCAGGTGGCGAGCGAGCGGCGCCTGCGGGTGGTGCGCGACCGGCCGCCGGCCACCGCGCTACCCGACCCGGCCGTGGCGGTGCGGGTGCACGCGGACGCGCGCCTCGGCGCCGCGCTGCCACGGCTCACGCCGGGTCAGGCATCCGACGGTCCGGGGCGCCGCTGACCAGGGCGTCGGACCGCCACAGCACGACGCGGTCGCGCCCGGCGGCCTTGGCCCGGTACAGGGCCGTGTCGGCCCGGGCGACGAGACCGGCTCCGCCCGCACCCGGATCGAGCACGGCGACGCCGACGCTGATGCTGGTGGGCAGCCGCCGCACCTCCCCCGCTGCCGCGCGGAGCCGCTCGGCGACGAGCAGGGCCGCCCCTTCGTCGGCGTCGGGCAGCAGCACCACGAACTCCTCGCCGCCGTAGCGGGCGACGACGTCCTCCTGGCGGACGGCCCGACGCAGGGCCCCCGCCAGCTCGCGCAGCACCTCGTCCCCGACCTGGTGCCCGTGCTGGTCGTTGACCGCCTTGAAGTGGTCGACGTCGGCCACGGCGAGGGCGAGCGGCGTGCCGTTGCGCCGGCTCCGGGCGACCTCGCGGTCGAGCGTCGCGTCGAACATGCGCCGGTTCGGCAGCCCGGTCAGCGGATCGGAGGCGGCCAGGCGCTCGATCTCGTGGAGGAGCTGCCGGGTCCGGATGGTCTGGGCGATCCGGTGGGCCGACTGGACGAGGACGGCGACCTCGTCGACCGCGAGCCGCGACCGCCCGGGACCGCACTCCACGACCGCCACCCCGACGCGCTCGCCGTCGGCGACGAGGGGGACGACGGCGACGTTCCGGGCGCCGGGCAGCACCCGGTCGAGGAGCTCGTCGTCCGGGTCGAGCTCGGCGACGAGCCGCGGTTCGGCGCCCGACAGGTCCAGCACGTCGCGCGCCAACCCGGTCCGGATGAGCACCACGCCGCGACCCTCGTCGCTCGCCCCCACCCAGTGGTCCGCGCGCCGCACCAGGACCGCGGCGCGGCGATGGCCGAGACCGGCGCGCAGGTGCTCGGCGCTCGCTGCGGCCACGTCGGTGACCGAGCGGCACGACTCCAGCGCCGACCCGAGCGACACGAGGCTGGTCGCCGATCGCCGGCTCCGCCGCAGCTCCCGCTCGTTGAGCGATGCGAAGGCCGAGCAGGCTGCCGCGACCACGACGAAGGACCCGGCCGCGACGAGCACGCGCCGGAACGAGGCCTCGTCCCCGGGCACCAGGTCGAGGTGGTGGGCGACGGCGAGGAGGGCGGCGTGCCAGGTCGAGACGAGGATCCCGCTGCGGAACGACAGCAGCAGCACGGCGGCGACCACGTGCAGGAGGACGAGGAACAGCAGCGGGCTGCCGGCCCCGCCGGTGGAGGCCACGGCGACGGCGAGGTAGGCGCCGTCGAGCACGAGCGATGCTGACAGCACGGGGAGCCCCCGGCGTCCGCTGAGCCGTCGCAGCCCTTCCACCCCAGCGCTCACCAGGACGTACGCAGCGCTCAGCGGGACGAGGGGCACCGACGGATCGCCGAGCACGTCGCCGAGCGTCGCGGCGGAGGCCGCCACGACCAGGGCGAGGAGCACCCGGGTCCGCTGCACGGCCGCGAGGCGATCGGCCAGCGGCACCAGCACCGCCCGGGGGGTCACGAGAACCCGACCTCGCGCCCCCGCGCGTCGAGGTCGGCGCGGACCAGCTTCGGGTCGCGCCGGTCGCCGCGGCCGGTGATGAGCACGAACAGGCCGAGCAGCACCAGGACCAGCGCCGGGAACGCCGGTTCGTCGAGCGACGGGATCCCGTACCAGTCGGGGACCGGCGGCATGGCGCCCACGACGTGCGGGGCCGCCGCGCGGTCGGGCGGCGCCGGGGCCACCTCGACCGTGGCGGGAGCGAACGGCGCGAGCGCGGGCGCTGACGGGATCGCCGGCGCCGGGGCGGCTCCGCCCTCACGCCACGGGACGAGCCGGGCCTGCCCGGCGCTCAGCACCTGGACCCGGCCCCCGGCCTCAGCCGAGGAGGGCCGTGCGGGTGCAGCCGGCCCACGCCGATCGGGGGTGGCGTGGGGCCGGCGACCCCGCTCGGCGGCGGTCGCCTGCCCTCCCGGCCCGCGACCCCGCTCGGCGCCGATGGCCTGCCCTCGCCGGCGGTCCCGCCCCGGATCCGCCGCCTCGCCCCCCGCCGGCGTCGGGCGGTGCTGACCCTCCGCCCGATGTCCCCCGCCGGGGTGCGGAGCCGGCGGCTGCTTCGCGGGCGCCGGAGCAGCCGTGCCCGGTCGGCTCGGACCCGGGGCCGGCGTCCGCGCCGCCTCCCGCGACGACGGACCGCCCCGCCCGCCGGTCCGAGCTGCTGGCGCCTCGTCCACCGACGACGCGCCCGCTCGCGGCCCCCCGTTCCCGTGCGCCCGCTCCTTCCCTGGCGGCCCGCCGGCCGCGACCGGCACGGCGCCACCGACCAGCAGCAGGGCCGCCGCCACGACGCCCACCAGCATCCGGGGACCGGATCCAACGCCTCGGAGAATGGTCACGATGGACGTCTCGGCACGAACTGCGCGCGACTTGAGCAGAAACATGGCCCGATCGGGCTATGCGTGATGACCCGATCGACGGGTCCGATCAGGCGACGACGAGCACGTTCCCGTCCGCCGCTCTGGTCACCGCGCTGGCGGTGGACCCCGCCATGGCGCGGTGCAGCGTGGAGCGGCCGCGCGCCCCGAGGACGATGAGCTGCGCCTGGTCGGCCCGCATGCGCTCCAGGAGGGTCTCCGTGGCCCGGCCCCGCACCTGCTCGGTGCGGTGGGAGATGCCTGCCGCCTCGAGCACGGACGCCGCGTCGGCGAGGCCCTGCTCGGGCTCCGCCCAGCCGTCGTAGACGCCGAGCGCCAGCACGTGGGTGGACGCCGCCCAGGGCAGGGACACGAAGGCCTCGAGCGCCCGCCGGGCGGGGTCGGACCCGTCGACGGCGACCAGCACGGACCGCACGGGGCGCGCCGCCCGAGCGACGAGCAGCGGCGCGGGCGGCTGGTGCAGCAGCCACTCGGTGGTGCTGCCGACGTGGAGCCACCGCTTCAGCAGGCCCCGCCCGGTGGCCCCGACGACCAGGAGGTCGGCGTCCTCCCGGCTGCAGAGCACGACGCGCGGGTCGGCGTCGGCGGTGAGGTGGCGGACGTCCTCGATGCCCGACCCCGGGAAGACCGTGCGTGGGTCGTCGGGCTCCCAGGCCGTCAGCTCGGTGGAGCCGAGCACGTGCGGCGGACCGAGCTCGGTCTCGGGCACCGTCACGACGTCGACCCGCCACCCGGGCCACTGCTGGTCGTTGATCCAGAGCCAGGCGACGTCCGAGCCCGCGGAGCGGTCGTCACCGAAGACGATGGTGTGCATCAGAAGGGCACCTCCTGCGCACAGCCTGCACCGCGCCGTCAGGCCGTGCCAGGGACCTCCGGCCCGACGTTCCGCGCCGACGTCCGGAGCGTCGCTCAGCGACCCGCGGCGGGTGGCACGACCACGACCGGGCAGGGGGCGTGCTGCACGCAGTGGTGGCTCACGGAGCCGAGGAGCAAGCCGGCGAACCCGCCGCGCCCGCGGGAGCCGACGACGAGGAGCTCGGCGTCGGCTGCGGATCGCAGGAGCACCTCGGCCGCCCGCCCCATCGCGAGCACCGGGTCGATGCGGACGTCGGGTGGCACACCGACCCGGTCGACGGCACGACGCAGCTGCTCCGCGGCCTCCGCCTGCAGCTCGTCGTGCTGCAGCTCGAAGGGGTTGGCGGTGAGCAGCTCGGCGATCTCGGGGTAGTGCCACACGTGGACGACCTGCACCTCGTCACCGGTGCGGCGCGCCTGGTCGAGCGCCCACCCCAGCGCGGCGTCGGATGCCTCCGACCCGTCGATCCCGACCACGATGCGTCCCACGTCGCCCTCCCGTCAGCCCCCGTGGGGCGCCTCTCCCGTGACCAGCTCGGTGGCCTCCTCGGCGCTGGCGCCCTCGGCGACGGCGCGCACCGCCACGTAGGCGCGCATGCCCACGGCGACGAGCGGGACGGCCACGAACGCTCCGGCGATGCCCGCGAGCGCTGCTCCGCTGGTGAGGGCGAGGATGACCACGAGCGGGTGCAGCTCGAGCGCCTTGCCGTAGATCACCGGCGCCAGCAGGTCGTTGTCGAGCTGCTGGACGACGACCGCGACGATGGCGACGACGCCGGCGGCGGTGGTCCCGCCGGTCACGAAGGCGACGGCGACCGCGATGAGCCCGGCCACGATGGCCCCGACGAAGGGGAAGAAGGCGGCGATGAACGTGAGCGTCGCGACGGGGAGCGCCAGGCTGGCGCCGGTCACGACCAGGGTGATGCCGATGGCCGCGCCCTCGACCACGCCGAGGATGGCGGCACCCCGCAGGTAGCCGCCGAGCGCCCGCCACGCGGCGTTCCCCGCGGCCCGCAGGTGGTCGCGGCGGTCGTCGGGCACCAGCCCCAGGAACGCCCGCTGGATGCGCGGGCCGTCCTTGACCACGAAGAACGTCACCACCAGCGAGAGGATGAGCCCGGCGAAGACCTCGCCCACGAGGGTGGCACCCGAGACCACCGCACCGTCTGACACCTTGGCGTCCTCGGCCGACTGCTCGATGCGCTCGCGCACGTCGCGCACCCATTCGCGGTCGAGCCCCAGCGGACCGGTGACGAGCCAGTCCTCGACGTCGTCCACCGCCTCGTCGAGCGTGGTGTTGAGGTCGGAGAACTCGTCGACCAGGGGCGGGACGATGAGCATCGCCACCAGGGCGAGGCCGCCGAAGAACACGGCGACCGTGCCCAGCATCGCCAGCGGCGTGGGCACGTTCCGGTCGGTCATCGCCCGCTTCACCGGGACGAGGACCGTGGCGAGCAGCAGGGCGATGCCCACCGGCAGCAGGACGAGCCGCAGCCGAGCGATCACCAGGGCGAGGCCGTACAGGGCGATGCCAACGACCAGGAGGCGCCAGCTCCACGCGGTGGCGACCTCGAGCGCCCGCGGGACGCGGGGGCGGCCGTTCCGTCGTGGTTCTGCGTCGAACTCGGCGTCAGGCATCGGGGCCAGGCTAGGGACTGCTCGCCGAGGTCGGTCACGTCCAGCCGCTGGTGGCACCGCGGCTCACTGAGGTGTCAGGAGGATCCCGGGTCGGGCAGGCCGCTGTCGGGCGGCGCGCCCGGGCCGGCGACGGCCCGCACCGAGCGGGCGTCGACCACCTCGCCGCAGTGGTCGCACGTGGGCTGCACGTGCATCACGTGGCCGCACGACCGGTGCTCGAGGAGCAGGGGTGCGCGGTCCTCGCCCAGCACCCACTCGTCCCCCCACTCGCGGATGGCGGTGACCACCTTCCACAGCGCCCGCCCCTTGTCGGTGAGCACGTAGTCGGCGCGGCCCCGCGCCTCGTCGTAGATGCGGCGCTCCAGCACGCCGTGCTCCACGAGCGTGTCGAGGCGGGCGGCGAGGACGTTGCGGGCGATGCCGAGGCGGCTCGCGAACTCGTCGAACCGGCGGACGCCGAGGAGGGCGTCGCGGATGATCAGCAGCGTCCACCACTCGCCGATGATCTCGAGCGAGCGGGCGATCGCGCAGTTCATCTCGGAGAACGAGGCCCGGCGCACGGATCGAGCATACGAATCTCGGGTTGCATGACGCAACGCTCTGTGCGATCGTCCGTTGCATGACACAACCCAGCCCGGCCGGCGGCACCGGCATCCCGCTCCCCGTCTTCGCCCTGACCGTGACCGGCGCGTTCGTCGTGGCACTCGACCTGTCCATCGTGAACGTGGCGTTCCCGAGCATCGAGGCCTCGTTCCCGGACGCCGCCACCAGCACGCTCTCGTGGGTGCTCACCGCCTACTCGGTGGTGTTCGGGGCCCTGCTGCTCGGCGCCGGCCGCATCGCCGACCGGTCAGGTCGCCGGCGCACGTTCCTCGCCGGCCTCTCCGTGTTCACCCTCGGCTCGCTGCTGTGCGGGGTGGCCACCGGTCCGGCGGTCCTCATCGCCGGCCGGGTCGTCCAGGCGGCGGGCGCGGCGCTGCTCATGCCGTCGTCGCTCGCCCTGCTGCTGGGGGCCACGCCCGAGCGCTCCCGACCCACCGCGGTCGCCATGTGGGGCGGCATCTCGGCGCTCGCCGTGGCCTGCGGGCCGTCGCTCGGCGCCGTCCTCGTCGACGCCGGCGGTTGGCGGTGGGCCTTCCTGGTGAACCTGCCCGTGCTGGCGGTCGCCCTCGCGCTCACCCCGCGCGTGGTCGCCGAGTCGCGCACCGGGGGGCCGGCGCCCGACGGGTTCGGCATCGTGCTGGTGTCCACCGCCGTCGCGGCCCTCGCCCTCGGCATCACCCAGGGCCAGGACTGGGGCTGGGGCTCGACCGGCGTGCTGGTCGCCTTCGCCGTCGCCGCGGCGGCCGGCGCGCTCGCGGCGCGGCGCTCGATGCGGCACCCGGCGCCCGCCGTCGACCTCGGCATCCTGTCGACCCGCACCGTGGCGCTCGCCAACGCCGCCACCGTCTTCTACGGGATCGCCTTCTTCGCCATGCTGCTGGCGAACGTCCTGTTCCTCACCTCGGTGTGGGGCTGGTCCACGCTGGCCGCCGGCCTCGCCCTCACGCCGGGCCCGCTGGTGGTGGCCGCGCTGTCCCGCTCCACCGGCGCACTGGCCACCCGGGTGGGCTACCGGCCGGTGCTGGTCGCCGGCGCCCTCGTGTTCGCCGCCGCCCAGGTGTGGAACGCCACCGTCGTGCCGATGGAACCGTCGTACCTGCGCTGGTGGCTGCCCTCCACCATCGTCGGCGGCATCGGCGTCGCCCTCACCTTCCCGGTGCTGTCGGCCGCCGCGGTGGCCGGCCTGCCGCCGTCGAGCTTCGCGGCAGGCGGTGCCATGAACCAGACAGCTCGCCAGATCGGGGCCGTGCTCGGCGTCGCCGTGCTCGTCGCCGTGCTCGGCACGCCCACGTCGCTCGAGCAGGCCTTCGATCGCTTCCACCTCGCGTGGTGGGTCTGCGCCGGCGCCGCCGTCGTGTCGGCCGCCATCTCCTCACGCCACCGGCCGATCGCGCGTGCCGGCGCCGACCTGGCCACCGTCCCCGTCCCCGCCACCGAAGGAGCCGTCGCATGACCGCCACCGCCCCCGCCCCCGTCGCGCCACCGACCCTGTTCGACCGCACCACCAGCCTGCGCAGCCGCTCGGCCCACGAGCACGAGGCGGTGCTCGACGAGAGCTGGCGCTCGCTCGCCGGCGTGCACGGCGGCTACCAGGTGGCGCTCAGCGTCCTGGCCGCCGAGCGCGCCGAACCCGAGCGCGAGGTGCGCACGGTGGCGACGTCGTTCCTGCGGCCCGCCCTCCCGGGCCCGGGCACCCTCCTCGTCGAGCGGGTCCGGCGCGGCCGGGCGATCACGACGCTGTCGGTGCGGCTCCTGCAGCGCGACCGGGTCGCGGCCACGTCGCGGATCACGATGGTCGAGCGACGGGACGGCGCCGACTGGCACGAGCCGGTGGACCTCGGCGTCGTGCCGCCGGCGCAGGCGATCCCGCTCGAGCCGCCGGCGGAGGCCGGGCTGGTGCCCCACTTCGACCACGCCGAGGCGATGCTCGACCCGACCCACCTGCCGTTCAGCCGGTCGGGCGTGGCCCGGGTGGGCGGCCACGTCCGCCCGCTGGAGCCCCGCCCGATCGACGCCGCCTGGCTCGCGATGATCGTCGACTGGTTCCCGCCGGCGGCGTTCACCCGCACCGACCCGCCCGTCGGCGGCATCAGCGTCGACCTCACCGTGCACCTGCACGGCACCCGGAGCGAGCTGGCCGAGGGCGAGTGGCTCACCGGCGCGTTCGACGCCGAGGTGAGCCGCGGCGCGCTCGCTCTCGAGCGGGGGCGCATCGCCGACGTCGACGGCACCCTGCTCGCCGAGTCGTTCCACACCCGCTGGACCGGCTGACCGCTCCGTTCCGGCTGACCGCTCCGTTCCGACCGCGCAGATCGACCGTGGACGGTCGACCTGCGCGTGAGGAACGGGGCTCAGCGCCGCCCGGTGCGCTGGTACCGGGCGACGCTGAGCGGGGCGAAGACGGCGACCGTGGCCACCGCCCACAGCAGCGTGTAGAGCACGGGGTGCTGGAGCGACCAGGCGTCGGGCTCGGGCACGCCGGCGGGGATGTTGCCGAACAGCTCGCGCGACGCCTGGGTCACCGCCGAGACGGGGTTCCACTCGGCGAAGGCCCGCAGCGGGCCGGGCAGGTCGTCGGACGGGACGAACGTGTTGGCCACGAACGTCAGCGGCATGATCACCATGAAGGAGGCGTTGTTGATGACCTCGACGCTGGGCACGAGCAGCGCCACGTAGGCCATGACCCACGAGATGGCGTAGCCGAACAGGAGCAGCAGCGCGAACCCGAGGAGGGCGTCGAGGACGGAGCCCCGGATGCGCCAGCCGACGGCCAGGCCGGTGAGGGCCATGATGATCACCGACAGCACGTTGTAGATGACGTCGCTCGCGGTGCGGCCGGCGAGCACGGCACCCCGCGACATGGGCAGCGACCGGAAGCGGTCGATGATGCCCTTCTGCATGTCCTCGGCGATGCCGGCGCCGGTGAACGTGGCGCCGAAGAGGACCGTCTGGGCGAAGATGCCGGCGATCAGGAACTCGCGGTAGCCGGTGCCCGGCACGTCGATGGAGTTGCCGAAGACGTAGCCGAAGAGCAGCACGAACATGATCGGCGACAGCAGGACGAACACGAGCACCTCCGGCACCCGCGTGATCTTGATGACGTTGCGCCGGGCGATGACCGCCATGTCGGAGGCGGCGTCGACGACGGGGCGGCGGCGCCGGCCCAGCACCTGGTGGGTCACCGCGCTCATGCCCGCACCTCCACCAGCTCGTCCTGGCGTCGTCCGTCATCGCGCCGGTCGTCGCCCCGGTCGTCGCCCGACCGGTCCTCTTCCGGCTCCCGCCGGTCGTCGCCACCGGCCCGGTGGCCGGTGAGGGTGAGGAACACGTCGTCGAGCGTCGGCCGGCGCAGCCCGATGTCGCTGACCTCGATGCCCCGGCCCCGCAGCTCGTGCAGCACCTCGGCGAGCACGTCGACGCCGCGCGCCACCGGCGCGAGCAGCGTGCGCGTGGCGGCCCGCACCTCGACGTCGGCCGTGCTGTGCGGCGCCACCACGGCGAGGGCGTCGGGGATGCGACGGGCGTCGCCGACCACGAGCTCGATGCGCTCGCCGCCGACCTGGCCCTTGAGCTGGTCGGCCGTGCCCTGGGCGATGGCCCGCCCGTGGTCGATCACGACGATGTCGTCGGCGAGCTGGTCGGCCTCCTCGAGGTACTGCGTCGTGAGCAGCAGCGTGGTGCCCCGCTCGACCAGCTCGCGGATGACGCCCCACAGGTCGATGCGGCTGCGGGGATCGAGGCCGGTGGTGGGCTCGTCGAGGAAGAGCACCGGGGGCTCGGCGACGAGGGCGCCCGCCAGGTCGAGGCGACGGCGCATCCCGCCGGAGTAGGTCGTCACCGGGCGGTCGCCCGCGTCGACGAGGTCGAAGCGCTCGAGGAGCTCGCCGGCGCGCCGGCGGGCCGTCCGCCGATCGAGCCGGTAGAGGCGGCCGATCATGTCGAGGTTCTCGCGACCGGTGAGCACCTCGTCGACGGCGGCGAACTGGCCGGAGAGCCCGATGCGACGCCGGACGTCGTCGGGCTCGGTGCGTAGGTCGGCGCCGGCGATGGTGGCGGTGCCCTCCTCGGGCTCGAGCAGCGTGGTGAGGATGGACACGGCGGTGGTCTTGCCGGCGCCGTTCGGCCCGAGCAGGCCGAGCACGGTGCCCTGCGGGACGGTGAGGTCGAGGCCGGCGAGGGCCTCGACCTCGCCGAAGCGCTTGCGCAGGCCGCGCGCGTGGATGGCGGCAGGTGGTGCGGTCACGGGATGGCTCCAAGGGGTTCGGGAGGGATCGGCGACCTCCGGGTCGCCGAGGGAGGGACGTCTCCGGACGGTACGGATCATCCCGGACAGATCCCGTCCGCATGCCCGAGGGAAGATGTGCGGGTGACGAACGACCCCACCGGCCGGGTGCTGCAGCTGCTGTCGCTCCTCCAGACCCACCGCACCTGGACCAGCACCGAGCTCGCGGCGCGGCTCGAGGTCACCGACCGCACCGTCCGGCGCGACATCGACCGGCTGCGCACGCTCGGGTACCCGGTGGAGGCCACGCCCGGCACCGCCGGCGGCTACCGGCTGGCCGCCGGCGCCCACCTGCCTCCCCTGGTGCTCGACGACGACGAGGCGGTCGCCATCGCGGTCGGACTGCGCAGCGCGGCGGGGGCGGCCATCGCCGGCATGGAGGAGACGTCGCTGCGGGCGCTGGCCAAGCTCGAGCAGCTCCTCCCGGACCGGTTGCGCCGCCGCACGCAGGCGATCCACCAGAACCTGGCGACGATGACGTGGGCCCCGCCCGACGAGGCTGCCGTCGACGTCGAGACGCTCGCCGTGCTCGCCCAGGCGTGCCGCGACCACGAGGAAGCCCGCTTCGACTACCGCCGGGCCGACGGCGAGGAGTCGTCGCGGCTGGTCCAGCCGGCGCAGCTCGTGGCACTCGGACGGCGGTGGTACCTGGCCGCCTGGGACGTGCGCCGGGAGGACTGGCGCACGTTCCGGCTCGACCGCATGGGACGGGCCCGCCTCGCCGGCGCCCGGTTCGCGCCGCGGACGCCGCCCGGCGGCGACGCCGCCGCCTACGTCGCCAGCTCCATGCAGCGCACCCCCAAGGCGCACGCGGTCGAGCTCACCGTCGCGTGCACCGCGGCCGAGGCGGCCGACGTGCTGCGCTGGCACGACGCCGACGTGACCGAGCACGGCGAGGGCAGCTGCCGGGTGCTGCTGCGCGGCGACGACCTCGACTGGCTGGTGGCGCTCGTGGCGCGGGTGGCCCGCCTCGCGGACGTGCAGGTCGAGGGCGGCGGCGAGGTGCGCGAGGCCCTCGCCGAGCTGGGCGAGCGCCTGGTGGCGGCCACCCGCTGACCCAGCCCCGTTCCCGACGCGCAGATCGACCGGCTGCGGTCGATCTGCGCGTCAGGAAGCGGGGTCAGCGCTTCAGGTCGAACCGGTCGAGGTTCATCACCTTGTCCCACGCCGCCACGAAGTCGCGGACGAACTTCTCGTGGGCGTCGTCGCTGGCGTACACCTCGGCGATCGCCCGCAGCTGGGAGTTGGCGCCGAACACGAGGTCCACCGCCGTGGCGGTCCACCGTGCGTCGCCGGTGGCGGCGTCCCGTCCCTCGTACACGCCCTCCTCGGTCGACGTCGACCACTCGGTGCCGCTCGCCAGCAGGTTGACGAAGAAGTCGTTGGTGAGCGTGCCGACGCGGTCGGTCAGGACCCCGTGCTTCGAACCGCCGTGGTTGGCGCCGAGGGCGCGCATGCCGCCGACGAGCACGGTCATCTCCGGCGCGCAGAGGGACAGCAGGTTCGCCCGGTCGAGCAGGCGCTGCTCCGGCGGGAGCTTGTCGCCGGCCTGCACCCAGTTGCGGAACCCGTCGCCCTCCGGCTCGAGCACGTCGAAGGTCTCGGCGTCGGTCTGCTCCTGGGAGGCGTCGGTGCGGCCGGGCGCGAAGGGCACGGTGATGTCGACGCCCGCGTCCTTCGCCGCCTTCTCCACCGCCGCACAGCCGCCGAGGACGATGAGGTCGGCCAGCGAGATCCGCACGCCGCCCGACTGCGAGCCGTTGAAGTCCTGCTGGATCCCCTCGAGGGTGCCGAGCACCGAGGCGAGCTCGGCGGGCTCGTTCACCTCCCAGTCCTTCTGCGGTGCGAGCCGGATGCGGGCGCCGTTGGCGCCGCCCCGCTTGTCGGTGTCGCGGTAGCTCGACGCGGCAGCCCACGCCGTGCGCACCAGCTGCTGGACCGACAGGCCCGAGTCGAGGAGCTTCCGCTTCAGCTCCGCAACCTGCGCGTCGCCCACCAGCTCGTGGTCGACGTCGGGCACCGGGTCCTGCCACAGCTGGGGCTCGGGCACCCACGGGCCGAGGTAGCGGGAGACCGGACCCATGTCGCGGTGCAGCAGCTTGTACCAGGCCTTGGCGAACGCCTCGGCGAACTGGTCGGGGTTGTCGCGGAAGCGCTCGGAGATCTTGCGGTACTCGGGGTCGGTGATCAGCGCGAGGTCCGTCGTGGCCATCATCGGTGGGTGCCGGACCCCCTCGCGGTGGGCGTCGGGCACGAGCTCCTGGGCCTCGGGCTCCTTCGGGTGCCACTGCTTGGCGCCGGCCGGGCTCTCGCGCAGCTCGTACTCGAAGCCGAACAACATGTCCCAGAAGCTGTTGTCCCACTGGGTGGGCGTGGGGGTCCACGCCCCCTCGAGCCCGCTCGTGATGGTGTCGGGCCCCTTGCCGGTGCCGAACTCGCTCTTCCAGCCCAGACCGAGCGCGTGGACCGGGCAGCCCTCGGGCTCGGGCCCGACCAGGTCCGGGTCGCCGGCGCCGTGGGTCTTGCCGAAGGTGTGACCGCCGGCGATGAGCGCCACGGTCTCCTCGTCGTCCATCGCCATGCGGGCGAAGGTCTCGCGGATGTCGCGCGCCGCGGCCATCGGGTCGGGGTTGCCGTTGGGACCCTCGGGGTTGACGTAGATGAGGCCCATCTGGACGGCGCCGAAGGGGCCGTTGAGCTCGCGCTCGCCGACGTAGCGCTCGTCGCCGAGCCAGGTGTCCTCCGGGCCCCAGAAGATCTCCTCGGGCTCCCAGACGTCCTCGCGTCCGAACCCGAAGCCGAACGTCTCGAAGCCCATGTCCTCGAGCGCGACGTTGCCGGCCAGGACGAGCAGGTCGGCCCACGAGATCTTCTGGCCGTACTTCTGCTTCACCGGCCACAGCAGCCGGCGGGCCTTGTCGAGGTTGGCGTTGTCGGGCCAGCTGTTCAGCGGGGCGAAGCGCTGGCCGCCGTCGCCGCCGCCGCCGCGCCCGTCGGCGATCCGGTAGGTGCCGGCCTGGTGCCACGTCATGCGGATGAAGAGGGGCCCGTAGTGGCCGTAGTCGGCGGGCCACCAGTCCTGCGACGTGTGCATCACCTCGACGATGTCCCGCTTGAGGGCCTCGACGTCGAGGGACTCGAACTCCTTCGCGTAGTCGAACCCCTCGCCCAGCGGGTTGCCGCGGGGCGAGTGCTGGTGGAGGACGCTCAGGTCGAGCATGTTCGGCCACCAGTCCCGGTTCGACCTCGGCCGCCCCGACGTCTTCGGTTCGGGCGCGTCGATCGCCGGGTTCTCGCTCTCGCTCGTGCTCTGGGTCGTCTCGTCAGGCACGTCTGTCCTCCTCGGGTCGGTGGTCCGTGTCGCTGTCAGCTCGTGTCCGCGCCCGTCACCGGCGCGACGTGGTCCGGCGCAGGTGCTCCCGCGATGCATTCGGGGCAGCGGCCCCAGTAGATGACCTCGGCCTCGTCGACCTCGTAGCCCGCCGCGTCGGCGGCGGTGAGGCACGGCCGGTACCCGACCGCGCAGTCGACGTCGACCATCCGGTTGCACACCCGGCAGATCAGGTGGTGGTGGTTGTCGCCCACCCGGTCCTCGTACCGGGCGGGCGAGCCGGCCGGCTGGATGCGGCGGATGATCCCGCGGTCGGTGAAGACGCCCAGGGCGTCGTACACCGCCTGGCGGGACACGGCGCCGAGCTCGGCCCGCACGGCCTTGTCGAGGTCGTCGGCGGTGCGGTGCGGCTGGCGGGCGACCGCCCGCAGCACCGCGAGGCGCTGGGCGGTGACCTGCAGGCCGTGCCGGCGCAGCAGCTCCTCGGCATCGGTGGTCCCCCCGGACACACGTCGACCGTACGACGGATCCTGGATCTCGTCCAGATCTTGTCCCCTTCCGGAACTGGACGCGGATGCTGCGCACGGCGGCGCGCGCTCCGCGCTTCCCCATCGGTGCGCGGAGGCGGATGATCCACGGGGAGAGCCATGCACGAGGGGGTGTCGAGATGAGAGAGCCGGGGGACGACAAGGTCACGTCGGCGACGCGCCGCGTGGAGGTCGAGGACGCGCGGGTCTTCCGCGGTGCCGGTCGGGGGCCCACGCCGGAGGAGGACGCGGCCGCCGAGCGCGCCGGTCCCGTGCCGCCGTGGACGCCGGACGCCTACCGCGAGATGACCTTCCGCGGCGCTGCCCAGCGTGGGGAGGGCCGCCTCGACCGCTGACGCCGTACCGTGCGGGTCGTGACCGACCCGGCCGTCACGTACACCACCTACCTGCGGATCGACGACCTCCTGTCGCTGCAGCAGCTGCGCTCCGCCCAGGACGGCGAGCCGGAGCACGACGAGATGCTGTTCGTCGTCATCCACCAGGTGTACGAGCTGTGGTTCAAGCAGATCCTGTGGGAGCTCGACCACGTCGTCGCCCTGCTCGACGACGACGACGGCGCCCGGGCCGCGCACGGGCTCAACCGGGTGCTGCGGATCCTGAAGGTGCTCGTCGGCCAGCTCGACGTCCTCGAGACGATGACGCCGCTCGAGTTCCTGTCCTTCCGCGACCGCCTCGACCGGGCCTCCGGGTTCCAGTCGGTGCAGTTCCGCGAGCTGGAGGCGCTGCTCGGCGTCCACCGGGGCGAGCCCATGGACGACCGCGTCGCCCGGCGGCTCGCGCAGCCCTCGCTGTGGCAGGCGCTGCTCGGCCACCTCGCCCGGACCGGCCACGGCGTGGTCGACCCGGACGACCCGGCGTCGGTGCGGGCGATGCTGGTCCACGCCTACCGTCACGACCCGGCCGCCGGCGAGCTGTGCGAGCGGTTCGTCGACCTCGACGAGGGACTGCAGGAGTGGCGGTACCGGCACGTGCAGATGGTCCGCCGCACCATCGGCACCCGCGGCGGCACCGGCGGCTCGGAGGGCGCCGAGTACCTCGCCACCACCATCCGCCAGGCGTTCCCGGACCTGTGGGCGATCCGCACCGAGCTGTGACGGCCGACGGTTCGCACGCGCTGATCGACGCGGCGGCGCTCGCCGCGCACTACTCGCGCTTCGGGGTCGCCGAGCGGCTCCTGCTCACCGGGCACTCGCACCAGGCCTGGCCCGACGTGTCCGAGGCCGCGCACGCCCAGGCGTGGGCGGACGCCGCCGAGCACGTCGACGCCAAGTGGCAGCTGGCGGAGGCCCAGGCCGGCGCCGTCCGGGCCGGCTACCAGCGGCTGCTCGGCGACGACGACCGCGGCGTGGTGACGCTCGGCCCCAACACCCACGAGCTGCTCGTGCGGCTGCTGTCGGCGCTCGACTGGTCGCACCGGCCGCGCATCGTCACCACCGACGGCGAGTTCCACTCAGCACGCCGGCAGCTCGCCCGGATCCGAGAGGCGGGCGTGGCCGTCGACGCGCTGCCGGCTGCGCCGGTCGACGACCTGGCAGCGCGCCTCGCCGCTGCCGTCGACCACCGCACGGCCGCGGTGGTGGTCTCCAAGGTGCTGTTCGAGAGCGGGCGCATCGTGCCCGACCTCGACGTCGTCGCCGCTGCGTGCCGGCGCCACGGCGTCGCGCTCGTGGTCGACGCCTACCACGCCGTGAACGTCGTCGACTGGGTGCTCGCCGACGACGACCTCGCCGACGCCTTCGTCCTCGGCGGCGGCTACAAGTACGTGCAGGCGGGCGAGGGGGCGTGCTTCCTGCGCTGGCCGGCCGGGTGCGGCCTGCGCCCGGTGGTCACCGGCTGGTACGCCGAGTTCGGCGAGCTGGAGGAGGCACCCGTCGCCGGCACGGCTGCCTACGGGCCGGGACCCGAGCGCTTCGCCGGTGCCACCTACGACCCCACGTCGCACTACCGGGCCGCCCGGGTGCTGCGCTTCTTCGAGGAGCAGGAGCTGTCGCCGGCCCGGCTGCGGGCCCACAACCAGCGCCAGGTCGACCGGCTGCGCCAGGGCGTGCGCGCCCTCGACCTCGACCCGGCCCTGCTCGCGGTCCCCGACGTGCCGCTGGCGGCGCTCGGCGGCTTCCTCGCGCTCCGCTCGCCGCGTGCGGGTGAGCTGCGTGCCGCGCTGGCCGAGCGGGGCGTGCACACCGACCACCGGGGCGACGCCCTCCGCCTCGGCCCGGCGCCCTACACCACGGACGAACAGCTCGACGCCGCCGTCGCTGCCCTCGCCGACGCCGCCACCTCCCTCGCCTGACCCCTCTTTTCGAAGCTGGACGCGGATGCTGCGCACGTCGATGCGCACGATCCGCGTCCAGTTCCCGACCGGGTCAGAGGTCGGGGAGGCGCTGGGGGAGGCCGATGAGGTCGGCGAGCGGGTCGCCGACCTCGTCCAGCCGGTCGAGGACCGTATGGATCGTCCAGCGGTCGGAGGTGAGCTCGGGATCGTCGAGCTCGTCCCAGGTGAGCGGCACCGACACCGGCGCCCCTGGCGCCGGCCGCACGCTGAACGGGGCGACGAGGGTCTTGTTGATCGCGTTCTGCGTGTAGTCGAGCCGGGCGAGCCCGCGGCGCTCGTCCTTCTGCCACTTCCAGCTCACGAGCTCGGGGACGGTGGCGCCGACCGCCCGGGAGAGCCTCTCCACCCACGACCGGGTCTCGTCGAAGGTGTACCGGGGCTCGACGGGGATCCAGATCTGGAAGCCCCGCTTGCCGCTCGTCTTCGGCGCCGCCCGCACGCCGAGGTGCTCGAGCGCGGTGCGGTGGAGCCGGACGAGCAGGAGCAGGTCCTCGTGGGCGGTCTCGGGCCCGGGGTCGATGTCGATGAGCGCCCACGTCGGCCGCTCGGGGTGTGCAGCCGCGGAGGTCCACGGGTGGAGCTCGAAGCCGGCGAGGTTGGCCGCCCAGACCAGCGAGGCGGTGCGGTCGAGGACGGCGTAGCACTCGGTCTCGCCGTCGTCGGCGCCGTCGTTCCGCCACTGCGTCAGCCAGCCGGGCGCGTGGCTCGGCACCGCCTTCTGCCAGAAGCCCTTCGAGCCGGCGCCGTTCGGGTAGCGGTGCAGGTTCACCGGGCGGTCGTGCAGGTACGGCAGCATCCACGGCGCGATCCGCGCGTGGTAGCGCAGCAGCTCGCGCTTGGTCACCGGCGCCTCGCCCTCCTCGCGTGGCGGGAACAGCTCCTTGTCGAGGTTCGACACCTTCACGTCGTGGCCGTCGAGGGTCCAGGTGCCCCCGTCGCCCAGGTCGTCGAGGGCGGCGAGCTCCCCCGGGGCGACCGGCTCGAACGAACGCCGGGCGGCAGCGCGCCCGGTGGGTTCCGCCGCCTCCGACGCCGGCCGGTCGCTGTGCCAGAGGAGGTCGGGCTCGGCGGCGACCTCGTCGTTGGTGCGGCCGCTCAGCACCGAGCGGGGGTGGTCTTCGGGGTCCCAGCCGTCGACGGCGTGCTCGTCCTTCTTGTGCAGCAGCAGCCACTGCTCCTTGCCGCCCTGCTCGCCCTTGCGGACGAGCACGAACCGGCCTCGCAGCTTCTCGGCGTCGACGTCGAAGTGGAGGGAGCCCTTGCGCAGCGCCCGGTGCGGGTCCTCGTCCGGCGCCGGCGACCACGTGCCGCGATCCCACACGATGACGTCGCCGCCGCCGTACTCGCCCTCGGGGATCACCCCTTCGAAGTCGGCGTACTCGATGGGGTGGTCCTCGACCTGCACGGCGAGCCGGCGGGCCGCCGGGTCGAGCGTCGGGCCCTTCGGCACCGCCCAGCTCAGCAACGTGCCGTCGAGCTCGAGGCGGAGGTCGTAGTGGAGCCGGGTGGCGCGGTGGCGCTGGACCACGAACCTCAAGGCCCCGTCCTCGGGCGCCGGCGACGGCCCGCCGGCGGGCTCGGGGGTGCGCTCGAAGTCGCGCTTGGCGTCGTAGTCGCGGAGGCGGGGGCTGCGCGCCGCCGGCTCGGTCGTGGTCATCGGTCCTCCTGCCCCGGTCCCCTACCCAGCGGGCGCTTCTCGTGACGCACGAGACTCAGGAGGGCCCGGCCGGGGAATGGGTCGGCGATGGCGATCAACCGCGTCCGCTCCTCGCTGCCCCCCGAGCAGGTCTTCGAGCACGTCACCAACCCCTGGGAGTACCCCAAGTGGCTCCTCGGCGCCAGCACCATGCGCGACGTCGACGACGACTGGCCCACCGTGGGATCGAACTTCCACCACCGCGTCGGCTTCGGACCCGTGAAGGTCAACGACCGCTCGCAGGTGCTCGAGATCGACCCGCCCCGGCGGCTGGTGCTGCTCGTGAAGGCCACGCCGCTCATCCAGGGCAAGGTCGTCTTCACCGTCGAACCCGACGGCACCGGTGGCACCCTGCTCACGCTCGAGGAGGGCCCGGCCCTGGCGGCGGCCAACGTGCTGCGACCGGTGCTCGACCCGGCCACGCACGCCCGCAACAAGAAGTCGCTGCAGCAGCTCGCCGACCTCATGCACCCCGGAGACGGCCGGACAGCCTCCTGAGGCGGTCGTGGGCCAGCGCGGCGCGAGCCGCGTTGGCCCCGCAGGCTCCGTGCACGCCACCCCCGGGGTGGGCCGAGGCCGACGCCAGGTAGAGGCCCGGCACCGGGGTCTCGGCACGTGACAGGCCGATGCGGGGGCGGAACACCAGCTGCTGGTGGAGCTGCGCGGTGCCGAGGCTCTTGTCGCCGAGCAGCAGGTTGGCGTCGTCGGCCTCCATCGACCGCGGCGACTGGATCTCCCGGCCCCGGATGCGGCTGGTGAACCCCGGCGCGTACCGCTCGATGCGCTGCTCCATCCGGGCGGCGAACCGCTCGCAGTCGCCGTCGTCCCAGCGGCCGGTGATGGCCTCCCCGCCGGCGTCGCCCCGGATCTCCTGGGGGACGCTGGTGTACGCCCACAGCGACTCGGTGCCCGCCGGCGAGCGGGTCGGGTCGGACGTGGTCATCTGCCCGATCAGGAGGAACGGGTCGCGGGGCAGCTGGCCGCAGGCGATCTCGGCCGCGCCGAAGGTCAGCTCGTCGAGCGACGACGCCAGGTGGACCGTGCCCGCCTCCCGCACGGCCGGATCGGTCCACGGCACCGGCCCGTCGAGCGTCCAGTTCACCTTGAAGGTGGCCGCGCCGCGCTGGTAGCGGGCCATGTCGCGCTCGACCGGCTCGGGCACGGCAGACCGGGGCAGCAGGTCGCCGTAGAGGCGCGGGGCCACGACGTCGGCGAGCACCGCCCGGCGGGCCCGGATCGGCCGGCCGTCGACGACCACGCCCGTGGCGCGGTCCCCTTCCACCGTGATCGCCTCGACCGGGGACGAGCAGCGCAGCTCCCCGCCGGCGGCCTCGAACCGGCGGACGAGCGCGTCGGTGAGCGCGCCCGCCCCACCACGTGGCACCGGCCAGCCCCGCGACTGGCCGAGGGCGGCCAGCATCCAGCCGAAGAAGCCGCTGGCCGCGCTCTCGGGCGTCATGTCGGCGTGCAGGCCGCAGCCGCCGATGAGCAGGCCGCCGCCCTCGCCCTCGAAGTGCTCCTCGGCGAAGCGCCGGACGGTGAGGATGCCCGTGCGGACGAGCTCGGCGGCGCCCCGGAGCCGGAGCCCCGCGAGCAGGCGCAGGCCGGGGCGCACCGGCGGGAAGGGCCGCATGAACGCGTCCATGAGCGGGCCCTCCATCCGCTGCCAGCGGTCCTGCAGGGCCAGCCAGCGGTCGCCGTCGCCCCGCGCGAACGCGTCGAGCGACGCCGCCGTGGTCGCCCGGTCTCGGGAGAGCACCACGGAGGGGCCGTCGGGTGTCGGGTTGGCGAGGAC
The DNA here is from genome assembly GCA_035764875.1 of Acidimicrobiales bacterium. GTDB lineage: Bacteria > Actinomycetota > Acidimicrobiia > Acidimicrobiales > Salinilacustritrichaceae > Salinilacustrithrix. Next base: position 39,851 of record DASTYO010000199.1, read on the forward strand.
GGCCGGGGCGTGGACCCACTCGAGCCCGTGCCGCTCGAGGTCGAGCTCGGCGAGCACCGGAGAGGCGATGCCGAGCGGGTAGAACGCGCTGAACCGGTCGACGACGAACCCGGGCTCGATGGTCTCGGCGCTGCGCACGGCTCCGCCCGGGTCGGGTTGGGCCTCGAGGACCAGCACCTCCCAGCCGCGGTCGGCGAGGAGGTTGGCGGCGGCCAGCCCGTTGGGGCCGGCGCCGATGACGATGGCGTCGCACTCGGCAGGCACCGGTGTCCGTTACCCCCGCCGCCCGCCGGTCATGTGGCAGCGGCTCGCTCGCGCTGGGGCACGACGGTGTAGCGGGGGTCGTCGGCCGAGGCGAGGCCGGCGTGGAACACGCCGAACCGGGTCGCCAGCGACCCACCCAGCAGCGCCGCGCCGGCGAGGAGCGAGGCAGACCGGCTGCGACGGCCGAGCTGGGCGGTGGCGACGCCGACCGCACCCAGCACCTTGCCGGCCCGCAGGTAGCGCCCGGCCCGGCCCGTCTCGTAGACCTCGCCGACGATCCCGAGGCGGCGCTCCATGCGCTCGACCGACGCCGCCTCGACGGCCCAGCCGAGCGTGGCCAGCCGGCGCGCCGGCCCCTCCTCGCCGGCACCGGCGGTGAGCAGGCCGAGCCCGCCGGCCGCGCTCGACGCCGAGCCGACGAACACGAAGGGCAGCTCCCGCCGCGCGTCGCGCCACGCCGGGACGGCCGTGTCGGCCAGCAGGGCGGCGGTGTACCCGGCGATGGCGGGCGCGAGCGCGGCGGCGCCGGCCGTGGCCGCCCCGCCGATCCTCGGCACGCGCCCCGTGACGGCGCTGAGCGCGCTCGCGGCGGTGGGGCCGCTGTAGGCGACGAGCAGCCACGAGCCCATGCTCATCGGCGAGCTGGGCTTGAAGGTGCGCAGCATGTTCAGGAAGCGGGCGGGGCGGCCGAGGTCGTGCACGAGGGCGGCGCCCGAACCCGCGATGGCGACCAGTGCCGCCACCTTGCTGCGGGTGGCCAGCACGGGCCGACCGGTGAGGTGGGCGCCGGCGCCGAGCAGCGACGACCCGGCCGCGACGCCGCCGAGGAACAGGTAGCCGGGCACGTCGGGCGTCTTCCACACCGGACGGTTGATGATCGGCGCGCCGTAGTAGGAGCCGAAGTCGGCCGCCGGCACCATGCGCTGCTCGCCCCGGCGACCCATCAGGAGCCCCCCACGAACGCGGCGACAGCCGCCGCCGCCATGGTGGCGGCCGCCAGGCCGACCCGGCGCCAGATGGCGGGCAGGTGCCGGGTGCTGGCCACGGCGGCAGGCGGCAGGCCGTAGACCTCGGGGTCGTCGAGGAGCAGGAAGAACGCCCCGGCGCCACCCACGCCGTCGTCGGGGTCGTCGCCGTAGAGGCGGGCACCGGCGACGCCCCGCTCGCGGAGGGCATCGACGCGGCCGCGGGCCCGGTCGCGCAGCTCGTCGAGCCGGCCGAACTGGATGGAGTCGGTGGGGCATGCCTTGGCGCACGCCGGCTCGAGCCCGGCGCCGAGCCGGTCGTAGCAGAGGGTGCACTTCCACGCCCGGCCGTCGCCGCGCCGCTGGTCGATGACCCCGAAGGGGCAGGCCGGGATGCAGTAGCCACAGCCGTTGCAGATGTCCTCCTGCACGACCACGGTGCCGAACTCGGTGCGGAACAGCGAGCCGGTCGGGCACACGTCGAGGCACGCCGCCTCGGTGCAGTGCTTGCAGACGTCGCTCGACATCAGCCACCGCACGTCGCCCGGCCCGCCGGACGAGGCCACGCGCTGCTCGATGAACGCGACGTGCCGCCACGTGTCGGCGCCCAGTCCCCGGGTGTTGTCGTACGACATGCCGGTGAACGCCAGCCCGTCCTCGGGCACGCCGTTCCACTCCTTGCACGCCACCTCGCAGGCCTTGCAGCCGATGCACACCGTGGTGTCGGTGAAGAAGCCCATGCGGGCAGGCGTGCCGTCGGGCTCGAGCCAGCCGGCGGGCAGCTCGCCGAGGAAGGGCGTCGGGTCGGCGGCCACCTCAGTCCCCCCACCCGGTGCGGGCGTCGATGCCGGCGCGGGCCTGGTACTCGCGCACGAGCGCGTCCCGCGCCGCGCCGCGCGGACGCCGGCCCGGGATGATGTCGCAGGCCAGGGCCTTGACCTCCTGGATGTGCACGTTGGGGTCGAGCGACAGGTGGGCGAGCTCGTTGGCCGGGTCACCGGTGCTGAGCCCCTGGTCGCCCCAGTGGTAGGGCAGCCCGACCTGGTGCAGCACCCGGCCGTCGACGCGCAGCGGGGCGATCCGCTCGGTGACCAGCACGCGGGCCTCGATGGCGGCGCGGGCGGTGACGATGGTGGCCCAGCCGGCGTGGTCGAGGCCGCGCTCGGCGGCGAGCGCCGGCGAGACCTCGCAGAACATCTCGGGCTGGAGCTCGGCCAGGTAGGGCACCCACCGGCTCATGCCGCCGGCCGTGTGGTGCTCGGTGAGCCGGTAGGTGGTGGCGACGTACGGGAACACCTCGCTGCCCGGTTCGCCGGCGCTCGGCTGGTAGCGGTTGTGCTCGCCGCTCTCGACCAGGTCGCGCACCGGGTTGCGCTGCCGGCCGTACAGCAGGTTCCGCACCGGCGAGTCCTGGGGCTCGTAGTGCGCGGGGAGCGGGCCGTCGACCAGCCCCGTGGGCACGAAGAGCCACGCCTTGCCGTCGTCCTGCATGATGAACGCGTCGTCGCCGCCCATCGCCGCCGGACCCCGTGCGTCGTGGGGAGGCCGGCGGTGGGGCGGGGTCGAGGGGTCGATGTCGGGCACGTCGTGCCCGGTCCAGCGCTGCGCGCCCTCGTCCCACCACACGAGCGCCTTGCGCTCGCTCCACGGCCGCCCGTCGGGATCGGCGGACGCCCGGTTGTAGAGCACGCGCCGGTTGGACGGCCACGCCCAGCCCCACTCGGGCGCGACCCAGGACTGGTCGCGGCCGGGGACGCGCCGGTCGGCCTGGTTGACGCCGTCGGCGTACACGCCGCAGTAGATCCAGCACCCGCAGCGGGTGGACCCGTCGTCGGCGAGCTGCCCGTAGGCGGACAGCGGGTTGCCGTCGGCGTCCCAACCATTGATCTCGGCCAGCACCGCCTCGGCGGACGGCTCGTCCAGCGGCCCCTCGGTGGGGTACTCCCAGGTGAGGTCCAGGATCGGCGCGTCGGCGTCGTCGACGGAGCCGGCCAGCTTCTCCCGGATGATCCGCCCCAGGTGGTAGGCGAACCACAGGTCGCTGCGGGCGTCGCCCTCGGGCTCCTGGGCCTTGCTGTGCCACTGGAGCAGGCGCTGCGTGTTCGTGAAGCTGCCGTCCTTCTCGATGTGGGCGGCGGCCGGCAGGAAGAACACCTCCGTGCCGATGTCCTCCGTGCGCAGCTCGCCGGACTCGATCTCCGGCCCCTCCTTCCACCACGTGGCGCTCTCGATGAGCGAGAAGTCGCGCACCACCAGCCAGTCGAGGTTCGCCATGCCGAGGCGCTGCAGCTTGGCGTTGGCCGACCCGACGGCCGGGTTCTCACCGAGCAGGAAGTAGCCGCGGCAGGTGCCCCGCAGCTGCTCCTGGATCGTCTGGTAGGTGCTGTGGTCGCCGGTGAGCCGCGGCAGGTGGTCGAAGCAGAACTGGTTCTCGGCGGTGGCGGCGTCGCCCCACCAGGCCTTGAGCAGGCTGACCGCGTATGCCCGGCTCTCACCCCACTGCCCCTTCTCCGTGGCCATGCCCTCGACGAAGGTGTCGAGGTCGAGCTCGGCCGCCGCGTGGGGCATCGGCAGGTAGCCGGGCAGCAGGTTGAACAGCGTGGGGATGTCGGTGGACCCCTGGATCGACGCGTGCCCCCGGAGGGCGAGGATGCCGCCGCCGGGCCGGCCGATGTTGCCGAGCAGCAGCTGGAGGATCGCGGCCGTGCGGATGTACTGCACGCCGACCGTGTGCTGGGTCCAGCCGACGGCGTAGGCGAACGCCGTGGTGCGGTCGGGCCCGGAGCCGGACACGATGGCGTCCGCCACCTGGGCGAAGGTCTCCTGAGGGATCCCGCACACCCGCTCGACCACCTCCGGCGTGTACCGCGCGAAGTGCCGCTTGAGCACCTGGAACACGCAGCGCGGGTGCTGCAGGGTGTCGTCCCGCCTGGGTGGCCCGCCGACCTCTGCGCCCTGGGCACCGTGGGTCTCTCCGTGGGACGCCTCCTGGACGTCGGGCGCGTCGCGCGTGGGGGCGGGCTCGCACTCGTACTGCCACGTGTCGGTGTCGTAGGTGCGGGTGTCCGGGTCGAAGCCGGAGAAGAGCCCGTCGAGGTCCTCGGGGTCGCGGAAGTCGTCGCTGACGATGTTCGCGGCATTCGTGTAGTGGACGACGTATTCCTTGAAGCAGAGGTCGTTCTCCAGGACGTAGTTGATGATGCCGCCGAGGAACACGATGTCGGTGCCGACGCGCAGCGGGACGTAGGTGTCCGCGAGCGCGCTGGTCCGCGTGAACCGCGGGTCCACGTGGATGACCTTGGCCCCTCGGGACTTCGCCTCGACCACCCACTGGAAGCCGACGGGGTGGGCCTCGGCCATGTTGGAGCCCTGGATGACGATGCAGTCAGCGTTGGCGAGGTCCTGCTGGAACCCGGTGGCGCCGCCGCGCCCGAAGCTTGTCCCCAGACCGGGGACGGTGGCGGAGTGTCAAATACGCGCCTGGTTCTCGATCTGTATGGCGCCCATCGCCGTGAAGAGCTTCTTGATGAGGTAGTTCTCCTCGTTGTCGAGGGTCGCTCCTCCGAGGCTTGCGAT
>DASTYO010000200.1:0-5246 GCA_035764875.1 Acidimicrobiales bacterium
GGAGCCGTGCCGGGCGTCGCGGCCGACGAGCACGGGTCCGGTCGCGCCGCGCTCGTCGAGCCACCGGCACAGGCCCGCCGCAGCCCGTCGCACGACGGCGCGGTTCATGCGGGCCGGACCGGCACCCAGCGGGCCGCGCAGCCCGGCGGTGCCGAACGCCAGCGGCGCGGCGAACGCCGCCCGCAGCGCCGCCTCGTCGCCGGCGTCGAGCAGCCGGTCGAGCTCGGCGACCGTGACCGGATCGGGGTCGTCGCGCTGCCACGCGAGCACGGCGGCGCGCAGCGCGTCGTCCATCGCCCTACAGGCGCCGGACGAGCCGGGCGAGGAGCGCACCCATGGCGTCGGCCGACGCGGCGGCCACCGCCAGCACCTCGTCGTGGTCGAGCGCGTCGGACAGCCCGGCGGCCAGGTTCGTCACCAACGAGATGCCGAGCACCTCGGCGCCGAGGTGGCGGGCGGCGATGGTCTCGTGCACCGTGGACATGCCGACCAGGTCGGCGCCGAGGGTGCGGAGCATGCGGATCTCGGCCGGCGTCTCGTACTGCGGGCCGGGCAGGCCGGCGTACACGCCCTCGGACAGCGACGGCTCGAGCTCGCGGGCGAGGTCCCGCAGGCGGGCCGAGTACGCGTCGGTCATGTCGGGGAAGCGGGGCGCGATGGCCGGGTCGGGCGTGGGGCCGGTGAGCGGCGAGCGGCCCGTCAGGTTGAGGTGGTCGGCGATGAGCACCGGCTGGCCGATGGCGAGGTCCGCCCGGATGCCGCCTGCGGCGTTGGTGAGCACCACCGTGCGGCACCCGGCGAGCACCGCCGTGCGCACCCCGTGCACCACGTCGGCGAGGTCGTGGCCCTCGTAGGCGTGCACCCGACCGAGGGCGACCAGGAGGCGACGACCGTTCAGCTCGACCGATCGCAGCTCGTCGCCGTGGCCCTCGACGGTGGGCTCGTGGAAGCCCGGCAGCTCGGCCGCCGAGAAGGTCGTCGTGGCCTCACCGAGCTGGTCGGCCGCCGGCCGCCACCCGGAGCCGAGCACCACGAGCACGTCGTGGGTCGGTGCACCGGTGCGCCGGGCCAGCGCCTCGGCGGCCTCGGCGGCGCGCGTGAAGGGATCGCGGGCCACGGGCGTCGTCACGCCAGCTGGGCGAGCGACTGGCCCGGACGGGCGCCGGTGTGGCCGATGACGGCCGATGCGGCCACCGACCCGAGGCGGCCGCACTCCGCCAGCGGCAGCCCACCCGCGAGGCCGTGGAGCACGCCGGCGGCGTACAGGTCGCCCGCCCCGGTCGTGTCGACGACCTTCACGGGCTCGGGCGGGACCTCGATGGTCCCCTCGGACGTGACGATGAGCGATCCCTCGGCGCCGAGCGTCACGCACGTGATCTCGACCTCGTCGCGCGCCCGCTCGACCGCGGCGTCGAGGTGCACGTCGTAGAGCGCCCGGAGCTCGGCGTCGTTGGCGAACAGCACGTCGACCTGGTCGACGACCAGCGAGCGCCACTCGTCGACGTGGCGCTCGACGCAGAAGGTGTCGGACAGCGTGAGGGCGACCTTGCGGCCGGCGCCGTGGGCGATCTCGGACGCCTTGCGGTAGGCGGACTTCGCCTCGGGCCGGTCGAACAGGTAGCCCTCGAGGAAGGTGTACCGGGCCGCCTCGACGAGCTCGGCGTCGACGTCCTCGGGCCCGAAGTGGGCGGAGGCACCGAGGTAGGTGTTCATCGTGCGCTCGGCGTCGGGCGTGACGACGATGAGGCACCGGCCCGTGGGAGGACCGTCGGCCGCGAGCGGCGACCGGAAGAGCACCCCGTTGGCCCGCATGTCGTGGCCGAACACGAGCCCGAGCTGGTCGTCGGCGACCTTGCCCAGGTACGCCGCCCGACCGCCGAACGAGGCGACCCCGGCGACGGTGTTGGCAGCCGAGCCGCCGGAGACCTCGATGCCGGGCCCCATCGCGTCGTACAGCTCGGTGGCCCGCTCGGTCTCGATGAGCGTCATCGCCCCCTTGACGAGGTCGTTGGCGCGGACGAAGTCGTCGTCCTCGTGGCTGAGCACGTCGACCAGCGCGTTGCCGATGCCCACGACGTCGAGCGACGTGCCGTCGGGGCGCACGTCGCGGAGGATCTGCTCGGAAGCGGGAGGCGTCACGTACGGCGACGGTACACGCGGCCGGTACCGTTGTCCGGTGCCCTCCCACGACGCTGCCGCCCGCGCGGACGCCGGCCGGCTCCCCGCCACGGCCCGTCCCGAGCGCTACGACCTGCGCCTCGCCCCCGACCTCGCGGCCAGCACGTTCCGGGGCGAGGTCGCCGTCGCCATCGACGTGCGCACCGCCACCGACGAGCTGGTGTGCAACGCCGCCGAGCTCGAGATCGACGAGGCGTGGGTGGTCGTCGGGGGGCGACGCCGCGAGGCCACCACGACCCTCGATGCCGAGCTCGAGCACCTGCGCGTCCGGGTCGACGAGCGACTGCCCGTGGGGCCGGCGGTCCTCCACATCCGCTTCCGGGGCGTGCTGAACGATCGCCTCCGGGGCTTCTACCGCTCCACCTTCACCGACGACGCCGGCGGCACCCGCGCCATCGCGGTCACGCAGTTCGAGCCCACCGACGCCCGCCGGGCCTTCCCGTGCTGGGACGAGCCGGCGTTCAAGGCCGTCTTCGGCGTCTCCCTCGACGTGCCCGCCGACCTGGTCGCCGTCTCCAACGGTCCGGAGCTGTCCCGCCAGGACCTGGGCGGCGGGATGGTCCGCGTCGTCTTCGCCGACACCATGCCGATGTCGACGTACCTCGTGGCCTTCGTGATCGGCCCCCTCGAGGCCACTGGCGCCGTGGAGGTCGACGGCGTGCCGCTGCGCATCGTGCACCGGCCGGGGCAGGGCGACCTCACCGACTTCGCCCTCGAGGTCGGCGCGTTCGCCCTCCGCTTCTTCGCCGACTACTACGGCATCGCCTACCCGGGCGACAAGCTCGACATGGTGGCGGTGCCCGACTTCGCCTTCGGCGCCATGGAGAACCTCGGCTGCGTCGTCTACCGCGAGACCCTCCTGCTCGCCGACCCCGAGTCGGCCACGCAGGCCGAGCTGCTCGCGGTGGTCGACGTCATCGCCCACGAGCTCGCCCACATGTGGTTCGGCGACCTCGTCACCATGGACTGGTGGAACGGCATCTGGCTGAACGAGGCGTTCGCCACGTTCATGGAGGCCAAGTGCGCCGCTGCGTTCCGCCCGGAGTGGGAGCGGTGGATGCAGTTCGGGCGCGAGCGCACCGGGGCCTTCGACGTCGACGCGCTCGGCACCACCCGGCCCATCGAGTACCCGGTGCACACCCCCGAGGACGCCGAAGGCATGTTCGACACGCTGACCTACCAGAAGGGGTCGGCGGTCGTGCGCATGCTCGAGCAGTTCCTGGGCGAGGACGCGTTCCGCGACGGCATCCGCCGCTACCTGCAGACCCACCAGTTCGGCAACACGCGCACCAGCGACCTGTGGGAGGCCCTCGAGGCCGAGACCGGCGAGCCGGTGCGCACCATGATGGACAGCTGGATCTTCCAGGGCGGGTTCCCGCTCGTGTCCGCCGAGCTGGGCGACGACGGCCTCCGCGTGGCCCAGCGGCCGTTCCGCTACCTCCACGACGGCGACGTCCCGGCGCAGCGCTGGCACGTGCCGGTGGTGGTGCGACACCCGGGCGGCACCGACCGCCTCCTGCTCGACGAGGGCGAGACCACCGTGCCGGTGTCGGATGCCGACGCGCCGCTCGTCGTGGTGAACGCCGGCGGGCACGCCTTCTACCGGGTCGCCTACGACCCCTCGCTGCGGGGACGGCTGCTCGACGGCCTGGTCGACCTCGAGGCCCTCGAGCGCTACGCCGTGCTCGACGATGCGGTCGCCCTCACGCTGCGCGGCGATCTGCGGGCGAGCGACCTCGCCCACCTGCTCGAGCAGCTCGCCGGCATCGGCGAGACCGACCTCGCCGTGTGGCAGCTGGGCGCGGTCGCCATCGACGTCCTGCATCGTGCCGCGGCACCCGACCGGCGCGACGAGGTGTCGGCCTGGATCCGCCGGCTGCTCGCCCCGGTGGCCGAGCGGCTCGGCGACGACGTCGACCCCGAAGACGACGACCGCACGCGGGCCCTGCGTGGCCTGGTCCTGGGGCTGCGCGGCGTGCACGGCGACCCGGAGGCCGTGGCGCGAGCAGGCGCGGTCTTCGACGAGCAGCTCGCCGACGCCACCGCGGTCGACGCCGAGCTCGGCGCCGGAGCGCTCCGCGCCGCGGCCGTCACCGCGGACGCCGGCCGGTTCGACGCCATCCTCGAGCGGTTCCGCCACGGACACACCCCGCAGGAGCAGGTGCGCTACCTGTACGCCGCCGCCACCGTGGCCGACGCCGACCTCTTCCAGCGCTACCTCGACCTGCTCGACGCCGACGAGGTCCGCAGCCAGAACCTGGCCTTCGCCTACCGGGCCGCGCTGCGCAACCCCCACCACGACGCCGACGCCTGGTCCGCGGTGCGCACCCGCTGGGACCGCATCCGCCAGCGGCTGCCGTTCAACGCCACCCACCGCCTCGTCGAGGGCGTCACCGGCATCACCGACGCCGACCTGGCGCGCGACATCGAGGGCTTCCTCGCCGACCACGTCGTGCCCGAGGCCCGGACGCTCATCGCCCAGCACGTCGAGCGCATGCGCGTCCAGGTCGCCCTGCACCAGCGGGAGGCGACCCGGCTCCCCGACGAGCTGCGCGCCGGATGACGATCAAGGCCCACGAGCACCCGCTGCGGGCCCGGCTGGCCAACGCCTTCCGCAGCGAGGTCCCCGCTCCGCCCCCGGGTGAGGGTCCGCCGCGCTCGCCGTCACGCCTGGAGGTGTTCGGCACCGGCACCACGTGGGTGCAGGTGACCTGGAGCGCGCTCGGACCCGGACCTGTCGAGCTGCGAGCCGGCGGCAGCACGACCAGCGTCGAGGCCGACGGCGGACCGGGTGCCGCGCTCCTGACCGACCTCGAGCCCGGCAGGCGCTACGAGGTCGCGGTCACCGGCGCCGGGCTCCCCCGCCCGGTCCGGCCGCTCGTGGCCCGCACGCTGGCGCGGCCGCCCGGCGAGCTGCTCCACCGGGTCGCCACGGTGAGCGACACCCACCTCGGGTCGCGCAGCACCGGGTTCCTGCACACGATCATCGAGAAGCCCGAGCCGTCCGAGGCCCACCCGGTCCGCTGCGCCCGTGCCGCGCTCGCCGAGGCCCGCGCCTGGGGCGCCGA
>DASTYO010000201.1:0-40233 GCA_035764875.1 Acidimicrobiales bacterium
CGGGACGGCTCGGTGGTGCAGCTCCGCGAGCCCGCCGTCGTCGCCGACGTGCCGGGCACGCTGGCGCTGGGCGAGCCCACCGTGGTCGAGCTGCTCGCCGCCGACCCGGTGGCCCGCACGGTGACGTTCCGGGCCGCGGGAGACGACACCGGAGGCGGGTGACGCGTCCCGGAGCCGGTCAGCCGGTGGTGGCGCCGGCGGAGCCGAACCGGGCGAGCACCTCGTCGGCGTCCGGTTGCACGAGGTCGAGCACCTGCGCGCCGCTGCTGAGCGTGCGGTTCGACGTGGGCAGCGAGGTCGGTTCGAGCTCGAGGCTGCGGAACCGCAGCACCAGGCGGATGGCGTCGAAGTAGCCGAGGCCGTCGTCGACCCGCATCCCGTCGACCATCGACTGCGTCACCGAGGCGACCCGGAGCGGGTTCCGGAGGCTGCCGACCTCGGCCACCACGGCCGACAGGAACTTCTGCTGGCGCACGACGCGGCCGATGTCGCCCGTGGGCTCGGTGACCTGCCGCCCGTCGATCGTCTCGGTGTAGTAGCGGGAGCGGACGTAGGCGAGGGCCTGGGTGCCGTCGAGGCGGACCTGGCCGGCCTCGGGGACGTTCAGGCCCGACATGTGGTCGGACGCCGGGTGGGGGAAGTCGATGACGATGCCGCCGAGGGCGTCGACCAGGTCGCGGAAGGCGACGAAGTCGATCTCGAGGTAGTGGTGGATGGGCAGGCCGAGCTGGTCGGTCAGGGTGGCGATGAGCCGGCGGGGGCCGCCGTTGAAGGCGGCGTTGATGCGCGACACCGACCCGGTCTCGGCGATGGTGACGAGCAGGTCGCGGGGCACCGACAGCATGCGGGCGCCCTCGCCGTCGATGCGCAGGATGAGGATGGTGTCGGAGCGCTCGGAACCGGTGGGTGCGTCCGGGCCGAGGATGGCCCCGGCGTTGGGATCGTCGGGCGACACGCCCTCGCGCGTGTCGGAGCCCACGATGAGGTAGTTGGTGCCGTCGCCGGAGGCGAGGACGTCGGCGAGCTCGACCTTCTCGATCGAGCGGAACTGCTGGTAGCCCCACAGCAGTCCGCCGAGGCCGGCGAGCAGGAGCACGACCACCAGCCCGGCCAGCGCCCGCACCACGGTGCGGCGCGACGGCGGCCACCGCCGCGTCGACGACGGCTCGGCGGCGGGCGTCGGGGCGCGGCGCTCCGCCTCCACGGCGGGCCGAGCGCCGGCCTTCCCGGCGGCCGCGGCGCCGGGGGCGGGCACCACGACCCGTGCCTGCCGAGCGGGCGGCGATGCGATGCCGGGTGCGGGGCCCGGCGCGGCGGTGGGCAGGACGACCTCGGGCCGGCGGCGGGGTGGCGGCGTGGCCCGACCGCCCTCCGGCGGCGCCGGCACGACCAGGCGGCGGGTGTCGCGCCCCGCCGGGGCCGCGTCGCCACGGAACCGGCGCGCGCCGGTGTCCCAGTCGATGGGAGCATCGGCGAGGTCGGGGACCCGGTCGAGGTCGCGGCGGCGATCGTCGTCTGCCACCGGACGAGTCTTGCACCCGCCACGCGGGGTGGCGGCGACCCGGAGATCTCGTACACTCGCGCTCGCGGGCACTCATCCGACACCAGGGGACCCCATGACCCTCACCCGACGGCTCTTCCGGGCTCGACAGCTGCGCGAGGCCCGTACCCGCGGGTTCGAGACGGCGCTCGGGCTGGGCGACGAGCCGCCCGCCACCCGCACCCCGGGGTCGCAGGCCGACCTGCGCTGCGCCCGCTGCGGGGCCACGAGCCGCCTCGAGACGCTCGACCTGCGCACGTCGCGGGGCCTGGTCCGCTGCCCCTCGTGCGACCACTCCTGGTCGGTGGTGTACCCCAGCGCCTCGCGCTGACGCTCCCGATCGAGCGGCGATCCGCGGCCCCGGCCGAGGACGTCAGCCCAGCAGCGCGCTGAGCTCGGCGTCGGCCGCCGCCACGGCGTCGACGACCACGAGATCGCCCGGTGGGTCGCCAGCCGGGCGGGGCCACGCCGGCGACGCCGTGGCCTGCTCCATGGCGGCGACGACCGACGGCGTGAGGAACCGGCTGCGCTGGCCGGTGGAGTGGGCGTCGTCGAGCCGGCCCCGGTGGTGGTGGAAGCGCAGTGGTACGTGCACGTGCAGCTCGTCGCGCGCCCGGGTCACCGCGACGTAGAGCAGGCGGCGCTCCTCCTCGAGCTGCTCGGGGTCGCCGGTGGCGAGGTCGGAGGGCAGGTTGCCGTCGGCGGCGTGGATGAGGTGGACGACGTCCCACTCGCCGCCCTTGGCCGAGTGGATGGTGGACAGCGTGAGGACGTCGTCGTCGAGGTGGGGCGGGCCGGCGAGGTCGCCGGTGGACGCCGGCGGGTCGAGGGTGAGCTCGGTGAGGAAGGTCTCGAGGTCGGGTGCATCGCGGGCCAGGTCGGCGAGGCGGGCCAGGTCGGCGCGTCGGGCGCTGCCGTCCCCGAAGCGGTCGAGGTGGGGATCGAGCCACGCCCGGCAGGCGTCGAGGCGCGCGCCGGTGGCGACGTCGGCGTCGGCGGCCGTGGCGACCGCGTCGGCCAGCGCGACGACCGCGTCGGCGGACCGGGTCGGCACCACGCCGGCGGCGGCGACGCGGTGCAGCGAGCCGTCGGCGGCGTCGAGCGCGGCGACGACGCGCCGGGCGGTGCCCGGCCCCACGCCGTCGATGCGCTGCAGGATGCGGAACCACGCCAGCTCGTCGCGGGGGTTGACGGCGACCCGGCAGAGCGCGAGCAGGTCCTTGACGTGGGCGGCCTCGAGGAACTTGAGGCCGCCGAACTTGACGAAGGGGATGCGCCGCACGGTGAGCTCGACCTCGAGCAGGTCGGCGTGGTGGCCGGTGCGGAAGAGCACGGCCTGGCGGCGGAGCGGGACACCGCGCTCGACCGCTTCGAGCAGGCGCTCGCACACCGAACGGGCCTCGGCGTGCTCGTCGCCGGCGTCGACCAGCCGGGGGAGCGGGCCGGCTCCCCGCACCGCCACCAGCTCCTTGTCGTGGCGCTCGGCGGCATCGGCCCAGATCCGGTTGGCGACCGTCACGATCTGGGGCGTGGAGCGGTGGCTGCGGGTGAGGGCGACCACGTCGGCATCGAAGCGGGTCGGGAAGTCGAGGATGTTGCGGACCGTGCCGCCCCGGAAGCCGTAGATGGCCTGCGCGTCGTCGCCCACCGCCGTGACCGTGGCACCGCCGGCGGCCAGCGCGGCCAGCACGTCGGCCTGCAGCGCGTTGGTGTCCTGGTACTCGTCGACGAGGACGTGGTCGAACCGGCCGGCCACGATCGGGCCGGCCTCGGGGTGCTGCACCAGCGCCCGCCACAGCGTGAGCAGGTCGTCGTAGTCGACCAGGTGCCGCTCGCGCTTGCGGGCGATGTAGGCGCCGTAGGTGGCGCGCAGCTCGTCGAGCTGGTCGGCGCACCACGGGTAGTGGAGGCGCAGGACCTGGTCGAGGGGCTGGCGGGTGTTGACGACCCGGCTCAGGGCCCCGGCCAGCAGCTCCTTGCGGGCTCGCCGGCGAGACGGGGTGGCCTCCGTGGCGAGCTCGTCGCGCACGAGCGCCAGCAGGTCGGCCTGGTCGCCGGCGTCGAGCAGGGTGAAGTCGGGGTCGATGCCCACGGACCGCCCGTGGCGCCGGAGGAGCCGGTTGCCGACGGCGTGGAACGTGCCGCCCCAGGCGCCCCGCAGCCGGTCGTGGCCGGCCCACTGCTCGGCCCGGGAGAGCAGCTCGGTGGCCGCCCGCCGGCTGAACGTGAGCAGCATGATGCGCTCGGCCGGCACGCCGCTGGCCACCAGGTGGGCGAGCCGGGCCGACAGCGTGGTGGTCTTGCCGGTGCCCGCCCCGGCGACGATGAGCAGGTGGCCGGCGTCGTGGGTGACGGCCACCTGCTGCTCGTCGGTGAGATCGGGGAGGGCGCAGTCGGCGAACATCCGTACGGATGCTACCGAACGGGTGTTCGCCGTCCAGGATCTCCCGCAGAGCGGGCGGCGACGGCCGCCAGCCGCTCGAGGTCGGCCTGGAGCGCGGTCGAGCGGTCCCGGTGCGCAGGGAGCAGCGCGTAGAACAGGCGGTCGAGCAGCGGGTGCAGCTGGAGCACCTCGTAGCGCTGGGTGATGCGGGTGCCCCCCGGCACCGGCTCCAGCTCGAAGGTCCACAGGGTGCTGTCGCGGTAGATGCGGCTCGGCACGGTGCGGAAGCGGAACCGTCGCGGCGCCTCGGCGGCGACCACCTCGCAGGTGCGCGACCAGCGCGTGCGCCCCTGCCGGTTCCGGCCCCGGAACCGGGCCCCGGGCGTAGCGCTGGTGGCGCCGTCGAGCCAGTCGGCCCCCACGGCCTCGTGGCTCCACTCGCCGGTGCGGGTGACGTCGGCCAGGACCGCCCACACCTCATCGGGCGTCGCCGTGGCGACCGCCTCCACCGACCCGTGCTTGGGAAGCGTGCCCATGGTCGTCCCCCTCCTCAGGCTGCGCTCGGCGCCGGCTGGCCCAAGGTCGCCAGCACCTCGTCCAGCATGGCCTGCCCGGGTGTCGGGAGGGCGGGTCGGGCGGCGAGCGCCGCCGTGCGCTCGAAGGCGTCGAGGATGCGCAGCCCGCGCAGCACCGGACCGTGGGCGCTCGCCACCGCGGTGACGGGCAGCGAGGCGGTGCGGCGCACGTGCTCGCCGAACCGCGCCGTGTCCACCCACTCGAGCCAGGGTGTGTTCCATGCGTTCATGGCGTCGAAGGTGGCGTCGAACAGCTCGGGGTCGGCGTCGTCGGCTTCGAGGACGGGCCCCTGGACGAGCGCACCGAACGTGTCGACCGCCCACAGCACGCCGCTGCGGGCGTCGAACAGCCCCCGGGTGGCGGGGGAGTCGAACAGCGGCGGGCGGACGAGGTGCAGCGTGCGGTCACCGACGTCGAAGGCGTCGCCCGGGTCGAGCCAGCGCATGCGCTCCAACGGCAGCGGGATGTCGCCGCCGAGCCGGCTGACGATCGACCAGTTCCCCACGAGGGTGGCCTGCGGGCACTGCTCGAGCAGGACGTCGAGGTTGCCGATGTGGTCGTGGTCGTCGTGGGAGAGGAAGATCCAGCGCACGTCGTCGAGGTCGACCACGGCGCTCAGGTTGGCGAGCCACTGCTCGCGGGCGAGCGAGCAGCCGGTGTCGACCACCACGGGTTCGGCGCCGCGGATCACGAGCGTGTGCGCCGAGACGAAGGCGCCGCTCGGCTCCGGCGCGATGGTCGGGATGAGGAACGTGTCGGTGGTGACCTCGTGGGCCGCCACGTGGAGGAGCTCGAGCATGCCGCCCGCCTTTCGCTTGGGTCCTGTTCAAATGGACCGTATGAAGCTGTAGTTAATACGGTCCTGTGCTAGTGTCAAGGGCATGGGGACGACACCGACCAAGCGCTCGTACAACTCCGCCCGGCGGGCCCAGCAGGCCGCGCAGACCCGCGCCGACGTCGTCGCCGCGGCCATCGAGCTGTTCAGCACGCGCGGTTGGGGCGGCACCACGCTCGCCGCGGTGGCCGAGGCCGCGGGCGTGTCGGTGGAGACGATCTACAACGGCTTCGGCTCGAAGACGGGGCTGCTGCGCGCGGCTGCCGATGCCTCCGTCACGGGCGACACCGACCCGGTGCCCCTGGCCGAGCGCCCGGAGTTCCAGGCCCTGGGCGAGGGCACCCTCGACGAGCGCATCGAGCGCGGCGTGGCGCTGATGACGGCGATCCACGAGCGGACCGCGGGCGTCTGGCAGGCGATCATCGAGGCGGCGAGCGGCGACGACGAGGTCGACGGCTGGCGCCTGGAGCTGGAAGCGGGGCGCCAGCTCGACGTGGGCCGCAGCGCCGAGGTCATCCTCGGGCGGCCCACGCCGGAGCGGCTGCGCACCGTGCTCTGGCTGCTGTACAGCCCGGAGGGCTACCGGAAGCTGGTGGCCGACGAGGGCATGTCGCCCGCGGCGTACCGGGACCTCATGACCGACGTCACCCGACGGCTCGCGGCCGCCTTCCCGTGAGGCAGCCGCGAGGGCGGGCTCAGCCCTCCGCGGGCTCGAGGTCGAGCGACGCCGAGTTCATGCAGTAGCGCAGGCCGGTGGGCTCGGGGCCGTCCGGGAACACGTGGCCGAGGTGGGCGCCGCAGCGGGCGCACACCGCCTCGATGCGGACCATGCCGTGGCTGCGGTCCTCGCGCTCGACCACCCGGTCGGCGTCGATGGGCTTCCAGAACGACGGCCAGCCCGAGCCGCTCTCGTACTTGGTGTCGGACACGAACAGGTCGAGCCCGCACACGACGCAGCGGTAGGTGCCGGGGCGCTTCTCGTCGTTGTACACGCCGGTGAAGGCCCGCTCGGTGCCGGCCTGCTGGGTCACCTCGTACTGCAGCGGCGTGAGCCGGTCCCGCAGCTCGTCGTCGGTGGGGGGCTGCCAGTCGGTCTGGTGCTCGGTCATGGGTCCAAGTGTGCCGCGTCAGGGCGCCGATGGCGCCTCGCGCCCGCCGGCGGTGACCTCGTCGAGCAGCGGCTCGCCCGCCACCCAGCGGGCCAGGTTGGCGGCGAAGGCGTCGGCGGCCCGCGCGACGCGCTGGTGGCCGCCCGCGCTGGTGTGGCTGGTCAGCACCACCGCCGGGTGGTCCCAGAGCCAGTGGTCGTCGGGCAGCGGCTCGGTGGCGGTGACGTCGAGGATCGCCGTGCCCGGGCGACCGTGGTCGAGGCTGCGGCGCAGGGCGTCCTCGTCGATGAGGCTGCCGCGGCCCACGTTGACCAGCGTGCTGCCCGGGCGGAGCCGGGCCAGCAGCTCGGCGTCGAAGAGCCCGCTGGTGGAGGCGGTGGAGGGCAGGGCCGAGACCACCACGTCGTGGTCGCCGATGACGGCGGGCACTTCGTCGAGGGGGACGATGCGGTCGACCGGCTCGTCGCCGCGGGGCGTCCGGCGCACGCCGGTCACCTCCGCCCCGAACGCCCGCGCCCGCGTGGCCACGGCGGCGCCGATGGCACCGAGGCCGAGCACCAGCCACCGGCTCGACGCGACCTCGTCCCACTCGCGGTGCGCCCACCGGCGGGCCCGGCGGTCGGCCTCCATGTCGTCGAGCGGCAGGCGGGCCCGCAGCACCTGGGCGAGCACGTACTCGCTGATGGGGGTCGCCGTGTGGTGCGAGGTCGTGAGCCGCACGCCCCGGTCGAGCAGCGCGCCGAAGACGGGTGCGTCGACCCCTGCTGCGGCGACGTGGAACCAGCGGAGCGCGCCGTTGCGCACGACGTGGCCGAAGAACCGTCGCAGCACGTCGTCGTCGTCGCCGTCGGCCCGGTCGAACAGATCGGTGGACCCGAACGCCACCTCCGGGCGGGCATCGTCCCAGGCCACCTCGGCGTCGCCGTCGCGGATGGTGCCGTCCGGCTGCATCGCCAGGAGGCGGGCGGTCGGTGCGGCGGCGCGGAAGCGGTCGCCGAAGGCGTCGAGCTGGGCGGCGGTGACGAGGACGGTGGTGATGCCCGATCCTGGCACGGCGGGCCCTGTGACCGGGGCGGCGGCGTTCCTGCCCGGTCCGGGTCTGGGAGTCGTGGTCCGGGTGTCGGAGGCGGCTCTGGGCCGCCTGCAGTGACCAGACCACGACCAGGGCACCCGGACCGGGGAGTTGCGGCGGCCGAGCGTCGGGCCAACGGTCCGGGAGACGGCGACGCCCCCGGCGCCGGGCTGCCGGAGCAGCGCCGGCGCACGGGGGCGTCAGCGAGGTGGTGGCGTGACCGCGGCGGTCACCGCCGGCGCATCAGACGAAGGCGCTGGCGAACACCAGGGACACGATGGTCATGACCTTGATGAGGATGTTCATGGCCGGGCCGGACGTGTCCTTGAACGGGTCGCCCACCGTGTCGCCGACGACGGCGGCCTTGTGCGGGTCGGAGCCCTTGCCGCCGTGGGCGCCGGCCTCGATGTACTTCTTGGCGTTGTCCCAGGCGCCGCCGGCGTTCGCCATGAAGATGGCCAGGGCGAAGCCGGTGACGAGGGCGCCGGCCAGGAAGCCGCCGAGGGTGTCGACGTCGATGAAGCCGATGACCAGCGGGACGACCACGGCCAGCGAGCCGGGGATGATCATCTCCTTCAGGGAGGCCTGGGTGGAGATGGCCACGCACTTGGCCGAGTCGGGGCGCACGCCCTCGCGGCCCTCGCGCAGACCGGGGATCTCGCGGAACTGGCGGCGCACCTCCTCGATCATCTTGTTGGCGGCCCGACCGACGGCGTCGATGGTGAGGGCGGCGAAGAGGAACGGGACCATGGCGCCGAGGAACAGGCCGAGGAACACGTCGACCTCGCCGACGTCGAGGGACAGCACGAACGTCGGGTCGGCCTTCGTGAGCGCCTCTTCGAAGGACTTGAACAGGGCCAGGGCGGTGAGGGCGGCCGAGCCGACCGCGAAGCCCTTGGCGACGGCGGCCGTGGTGTTGCCCAGGCTGTCGAGGGCGTCGGTGACCTCGCGGACCGACGGGTCCAGCTCGGCCATCTCGGCGATGCCGCCGGCGTTGTCGGCGATCGGGCCGTAGGCGTCGACCGACACCACCACGCCCGTGGTGGCGAGCATGCCGATGGCGGCGACGGCGATGCCGTAGATGCCGAGGCCCTCGGCGGCCTGCTCGCCGCCCCAGTAGGCGACGCCGACGCCGATGCCGATGAGGATCACGGAGGCGGCGACGGAGATCATGCCGGCGGAGATGCCGGACAGGATGGTGGTCGCGGGGCCGGTCTCGGCCGAGGCGGCGATGCCCTTGACGGTCTTGTACTGGTCGGACGTCCAGACCTCGGCGACCTTGCCGATGCCGTAGCCGACGATGAGGCCGCCGATCACGGCGACGGGCATGCCCCAGAAGGTGTCGAAGAGGTCGCCGTCGGAGAACAGCCATGCGCCGGCGCCGATGGTGCCGACGACGGTCAGGCCCATGGCGACGTTGGTGCCCATGTGCAGGGCCTTCGAGAGGGCGTGGGCGTCGGTGGAGGTGCCGCCCTTGACGAAGAAGCTGCCGATGATGGAGGCGACCATGCCGATGGCGGCGATCAGCAGCGGGAACAGCAGCAGCTGGACGATGCGGTCGTCACCGGACTGCTCGGCGGTGATGCCGGCACCGGTGAAGGCCACCAGGGCGATGGGGGCGATGATCGAGCCGGCGTAGGACTCGAACAGGTCGGCGCCCATGCCGGCGACGTCGCCCACGTTGTCGCCCACGTTGTCGGCGATGGTGGCGGGGTTGCGGGGATCGTCCTCGGGGATGCCGGCCTCGACCTTGCCGACCAGGTCGGCGCCGACGTCGGCAGCCTTGGTGTAGATGCCGCCGCCGACGCGGGAGAACAGCGCGATGGACGAGGCGCCGAGGCCGAAGGCGGTGAGGATGTCGAACGCGTCGTCGACCTCGAGGACCTTCACGATGACGATGTAGGTGATGGCGAGCCCGGCCAGCGCGAGGCCGGCGACCGTGAAGCCCATGACCGCGCCGCCGCGGAACGCCAGCGGCAGGGCCTTGGCGGGCCCGCCGGACTGGGCGGCGGCGGTGGTGCGGGCGTTCGCCATCGTGGCCACGGTCATGCCGACGTAGCCCGCGCCGGCCGACAGCACGGCGCCGAACACGTAGGTGAGGGCGCCGAGCGGGGCGACGAACACGCCGACGAGCACCATCATCGCCACCACGAACACGGCGACGTAGGTGTACTCGGCCTTCAGGAACGCCCGGGCGCCCTCGGCGATGGAGTCCATGAGCTCCACCATCCGGGCGTTGCCGGGGTCCTCCTTCTTGACGGCGCCGAAGTAGAACGCGGCGAGGCCGAGGGCGGCCAGCGCGCTCACCAAGGCGAGGTACGGGATGGATTCCACTGGGGGTTCTCCTGTCGTGGCTTACGGGGTCGGGATCTCGGTGGTGCGCTGCACGAACACCTGGTTGGCGACGGTGGCGCCGAGGGTCCGGGTGGCCTCGCCGTCGGGGCCCTCGACGGCCAGCACCAGCGGCCCGTCGAAGGGGTGCTTCTCCTTGATGCGCACCCGCTCGCCGGGGCGCAGCCCGAGCTGGTCGAGGAACGCGACCACGTCGGGGTCGGTGGAGCCGGGCACCGCGACGATGGCCACGTCGCCGGGTTCGAGGTCGTAGAGCGGCGGCAGCGCCGGGATGTCGGCCACCTCGGGGGCGGGGATCGGGAAGCCGTGCGGGCACGAGGCGGGGCGGTCGAGGGCGACGAAGAGCCGGTCCTCGACCTCCTGGGGCAGCTCGTGCTCGAAGCTCGCGGCCAGGCGGTCGGCCTCGTTCCACGCGTAGCCGAGCATGTCGGCCAGGAACCGCTCGACGATGCGGTGCCGGCGGATGGTCGCCACCGCGATGCGGCTCCCGGTGTCGGTGAGCTCGACGCCCCGGTACGGGGTGTGGTCCACCAGCCCGCGATCGGCGAGGCGCTTGATGGCCGTGGTCACCGTGGACGGCGACACGCCGAGCCGATCGGCGAGGTCGCCGGTGTGGGCTTCGCCGCGCTCGGCGCCGTGGGACAGCCGGTAGATCGCCTTCAGCAGCTCTCGCTCGGACTTGGAGAAGGTGTCCATCGGGGCGCGGTCTCTCGGCTGCGGCTGGCAGAAACGTTCGGACCCTAAGTTTCGATCGCCGAAAAGGGCAACTTCGGAGCTGGCGCAGCGCCCGGAGCGGCGGTCACACCTTCGCGTCGAGATCGGCGAACCGAGCCCGCAGCGCCTCGCCGACGAAGTTGAACGACAGCACGGTGAGGAACATGACCAGCGACGGCAGCAGCACCACGTGCAGGTGGGTCTCGTCGTGCCGCCGCCCCTCGGCGATCATCGAGCCCCACGTGGCGGCCGGCGGCTCGACCGACAGGCCGAGGAAGGCGAGCGTGCCCTCGGCGACGATCACGACCCCGAGGGCGGTGAGCCCGAAGGCCAGCAGCGGCTTCAGCACCACCGGGAGGATCTCGCGGAACAGGATGCGGGTGCCGGTGGCGCCGATGGCGCGCGCCGCAAGCACGTAGTCGCGCTCCGAGACGGCCAGCGCGTTGGCCCGGGCGACGCGGGCGTAGATGGGGACCGACAGCACGCCGATGACGAGTGAGATGTTCATCAGGCTCTGCTCGAGCACCGACACCAGGGCGAGCAGCAGCACGATGGCCGGGAACGCCAGCATCACGTTGATGGCGGCGACGAAGAGCACGTCGAACAGGCCGCGCACGTAGCCGGCGAGCGTCCCGAGGAGGCCACCGACGATGAGGCCGACGGCCACCGCGGTGAGGCTGACGCTGAGCGACACGCGGGCGCCATCCACGAGCCGGGCCAGGATGTCCCGACCGAGGCCGTCGGTGCCGAGGGGGTGGCCGGCGGAGAACGGATCGGCGAGCTTCGCCGGGATGTCGATGGCGTTCGGGTCGGCGGTGGGCAGGAACGCCGCGAACGCACCTGCGATGCCCACGACCGCGAGCCAGACGACCGCGAGCCAGAACGAGACGCCCAGGGGCTTGCGGAGCGACCTGCCGTCGTCGTCCTCCCCGACCCGCTCGAGGTGGCTGACGCCGGCGGCGTCGGCCAGGAGGGCCGGCGCCGGGTCCACGGGCAGGGGAGCGTGGTCCTCTGCGGGTTGCTGGTGCTCCAGGTCGGTCATGGTCAGACCTTGATGCGAGGGTCGAGCAGGCGGTACGCGATGTCGACGGCGAAGTTGACGATGACGAACGAGGCGGCGATCACGAGGACGACGCCCTGGACGACGATGTAGTCGCGCTCGTAGATGGCGTTGAGCAGGTACGAGCCCATCCCGGGCAGGGCGAAGATCTGCTCGACGATGATGCTCCCGCCGATCAGGGCGCCGAACTGCACGCCGATCACGGTCATCAGCGACAGCGTCGACGGTCGCAGCGCGTGGGCGAACAGGATCCTCCGGGTGCTGAGGCCCTTGGCCCGGGCGAGCAGGAGGTAGTCCTCCTGCAGGGTCTGGATGATGTCGCTGCGCAGGATCCGCGTGTAGACGGCCATCTCGGCGATGGCCAGCGAGAGCGCCGGTAGCAGGGCCGTCTTGAGGTTGCCGACCGGGTCCGCGCTCAGGCGCACCCACCCCGAGCGGGGCAGCCAGCCGAGCTGGACCGACACGAGGTAGCCGAGCCAGTAGGCGAGCAGGAAGTTGGGGATCGACAGCAGCCCGAACGTCGCCACGCTCGCCCCCTTGTCGACCTTCGTGCCCGACCGGTACGCCGTCCAGACGGCCAGCGGCACCGCCAGCACGAGCGCGAGCACGATGGCCAGCAGCCCCACCTGCGCCGTCACCGGGACCCGCTCGCCGATGGCCTCGGCCACCGGCTGCTTCGTCTTGTAGGAGCGCCCGAGGTCGCCCTCGAGCACGCCACCGACCCAGCTCGTGTACTGCTCGAGGAACGAGTCGTTCAGGCCGAGCTCCTCGCGCACCTGGTCCAGCGTCTCGGGGTCGGCGTTGTCGGCACCGACGATGGCCAGCGCCGGGTCGCCGCCGAGGACGTTCAGCATGGCGAAGGTGAGGAAGGAGACGGCGAGCAGCACCGCCGCGAGCACGACGAGCCGGCCGGCGATCCGCCGGAGCACGCTCATGCCGCCTCCCTCCTCCTCATCATCGGCCGTACGGCCCGGTCACTGCGCCAGCCACAGGAACGGCGTGCGGATGATGGCGTTCGCCGCGCCGTCGATCTCCTGACCGTCGGGCGTCGTCGGCGACAGGATGCCCTTCACCCCTTCGCGGGCGACGATCGCGGTGGCCGTGCCACCGGTCCAGAAGTTCGGGACCTCCTCGGCGAGGATGAGCGAGATCTCCTCGACCAGCGCCTTGCGCGCCTCCAGGTCGCCCTCGAGCCGCATCTCCTCGAGCTTGGCGGTGATGTCGGGGTGCGTGTAGTCGCTGACGTTCAGGACCTCGGTCTCGACCGGCCCGAACGCGCTGTTCCAGACCGAGTACGGATCGGCCTCGGAGCCGAGGCGCCAGCACTGGACGTCGTAGTCGGCCCGCAGGAACGGGTCGTTCTCGGTGCCGATGCCCTGGGTGATGTGCGCCGACTGCTCCTTCGAGTCGAGGTTCACCTCGAGCCCGACCTGCTGCCAGAACGCCTGGTAGGCCTGGCTGAGCTCGACGAGCGACGGGTCGGGCGGGCAGTCGTAGGTGAAGCGGATCGGTGTGCCCACCGGCTGGCCGTCGGAGCGCTCCGGGTCGTTGATGTAGCTGTCGAGCAGCTCCTGGGCCTTGTCGGGGTCGTAGGGGATCCACGCGTCGGCCGCCGCCTCGGAGTACCAGGGGCTGTCCTCGGTGAACCACTGGGTCTGCGGCGGCGTGATGCCGGTGCCGCCGAGGACCTCGATCATCTGCTCCTGGTCGACGGCGTACACGAGCGCCTGGCGCACGCGCACGTCGTCGAAGGGCGGCTTCATCGTGTTGATGATCCCCGCGCCGCCGTTGTTGCCGAGCCACTCGTAGCTGTTGAAGCCGCCACCGTCGACCACCTCGCGGGCCCGGCGCACGATGCTCTGGCGCAGCGTCTGCATGAGGTCGATGTCGCCGGACGCCACGCTGTCGAGCCGGGTGTCCTCATCGGTGATCGGCCGGAACGTGATCCGGTCGAGGTACGGCAGCTGGTTGCCCTTCTCGTCCGTCCGCCAGTAGCCCTCGTTGCGGGTCACCACGAGCTGGCCGTCTCGGGTCCAGGACTCGAACACGAACGGTCCGGTGCCCACCGGCCGGCTGCCGGCGTCCTCGCCGGCGGCCGCTGCGGCCTCCACGGAGAACGGGAACCCCGGCGTCGTCGTGAGCGTGTCGAGGAACGCGGCGTCGCCCTTGTCGAGCACGTAGTCGTAGGTCAGCGGCCCGGTGACCTCGACGGTGATGCCCTCGAGGGCGCCCTTCGTGTTGGCGCCGTCGACGGTGAGGTACTCGTCCCAGTTGCGCTTGATGACCTCCGCGGTGAGCGCGGTGCCGTCGTGGAACGTGATGCCGTCCCGCAGGGTGAAGGACCACCGGGTGTAGTCCTCGTTGGGCTCGAAGGACTCGGCGAGGTACGGCTGGATCGACCCGTCCTCGACCCGGGCCACGAGCGGGTCGTAGATCGCCGAGTACACCACGTATCCGGCGTTCGCGGGCTGCGACGTCCCGGGCAGCCAGCCGTTGGTCTCGGCTTCCAGGCCGATGGTGATCGAGCCGCCGTACTGGGGTTCGCCCTCGTCCGGCGCGTCCTCCTCCGCCTCCCGGACGCCCTCGCCCGACGCCTGGGAGTCGTCGCCGGGACCGGTGGCGCCGTCGTCGTCGTCACCTCCGCAGGCGCTGAGGAGCACGGCCAGGATGGCCAGCATGGCGAGCAGGCGACGTCGCAACGGCGTCATCGAGAACCCCCTGTTGTGGCTGACGGTGGTCCCCCGACCACTCGCCGCGGGACCATAGCCTTCCTTGACCCCGGGGTCAGGGCCATGTCCGGAATGCCCGGATCGGTCGATCAGCCGGTGCGGTCGGGTCCGATGTAGGGCAGCAGCTGGGCGAGGACCCCGGAGACGTCGAGGTGCTCGGGCCGGTTCAGGGCCTCCAACGTGCAGAACGCCTCGCAGCTCGCGTCGTGGGCCCGCCACTGCAGGCTCACGACGAACGACGCATGCGTGCCGTCGTCGAGCGTCATCACCGCCTCGAAGATCGCCGACCCCCGGTCGAGGTACGAGATGTCGCCCACCTCGTGGGTCGCCTCCACGAGCCGGCGGAACGTCTCGTCGGGCGGGCTCGACAGCGCGATCGTCTCCCGGTCGACGACCCGGACGTCGGGCGCCGGCCCCGTCGGCTCCGCCCACTCCGGGCGGACCGCCCGCGGCGGATCGCCGGCTGCCCGGGGCCCGGGGGGCTGGACGGGACCGGAGGACCGAGCCGGCCGCTCGTGGAGGCGGCCCTCCCGCCGGGCGAGCGACAGGGCGCGGTACGCGGCGTTGAGCTCGACGCTGCGGGCCACGCCCGCCTCGCCGGCGACATCGGGGTGGGCGAGGCGGATGCGCTCCCGGTAGGCGGCGCGCACCACGGTCCAGTCGTCGGCGGCCGAGACGCCGAGGACGGCGCGTGCCGCGGCGAGGTCCACCAGCAGACCCTACGGCCGGTTCAGCCGCGCAGGACCGCCGCCATCGCCTGCTCGTACCAGCTCGGGTCGTCGGCGCCGCAGAGCTCGCGGGCCGAGTGCATCGCGAGCTGGGCCACGCCCACGTCGACGGTGGGGATGCCGAGCCGGGCCGCGGTGATGGGCCCGATCGTGGAGCCGCACGGCAGGTCGGTGCGGTTGACGAAGCGCTGGGTGGGCACGTCGGCGTCGGCGCAGGCCTGGAGGAGCAACCCGATGGACTCGGCGTCGGACGCGTAGCGCTGGTTGGCGTTCACCTTCACCACCACGCCCTCGTTCAGCGTCACCTGGTGGTCGGGCTCGTGGCGGTCGACGTAGTTGGGGTGCGTGGCGTGGGCCATGTCGGCCGACACGCACAGCGACCCGGCGAGCGCGGCGTGGTACCCGGCCCGGTCGGCGCCGCCGGCGATGGCGATGCGCTCGAGCAGCGAGGCGAGCAGCGCGGAGTCGGCACCCGTGGCGCTGGTGGAGCCGACCTCCTCGTGGTCGTACAGGCACACGACGGGCGTGGCGGGCGTGTCGGCCTCCGCGGCCAGCAGGCCGCGGAGGCCGGCGAAGGACGAGCACAGGTTGTCGAGCCGGGGGGCGCTCACGAACACGCCGCCCACGCCGGTGCGCCGCGACGGCGTGAGGTCGTGGGCCATGACGTCCCAGGCCAGGATGTCGCCGGCGGCCACGCCGAGGTGCTCGGCGACCACAGCCGTGAACTCGGCGGCCGACCCCCGCTCGGTGTCGAGGTCCCACATCGGCGCCAGGTGGGTCTGGGCGTTGAGCTTGAGGCCCTCGGTGACGATGTCGCGGTCGAGGTGGATGGCGAGCTGGGGCACCCGCAGCAGGGGCTCGTCGATGCGCAGCAGGCGCAGCTGCGGCCCGTGGGCGGTGGCGACCGACACCCGCCCGGACAGGCCGAGGTCGCGGTCGAGCCACGAGTTCAGGAGCACGCCGCCGTAGACCTCGACGCCGAGCTGGCGGACCTTGGCCCGGACGGTGTCGGCCCGGGGCTTCACCCGCAGGTTCGGGCTGTCGGTGTGGGCGCCGACGATGCGGAACGCGCGCACCGCGCCGGTGGGCTGGCGCCAGGCGATGATCGACCCGCCACGGCGCACGTAGCGGGCGCCGGCCCCTCCGGGCAGGGGCTGGTCCAGCGCGACCTCGGCGAAGCCGGCGTCCTCCAGCAGCGCGGCCGCCGCAGCCACGGCGTGGTAGGGCGAGGGCGAGTCGTCGATGAACCGGCACAGGGCATCGGCGACGGAGCGGTCGGGCGCGGCGGGCATCCCCCGATGCTGGCACGCGTTTGGGCCGGTCCTCGGACGTGCGACCAGGATGGCGACGTGGCCCCGTCCTCGACGACCGTGGTGGTCGTCCACCGCGATCGTCCGAAGCTGCTCGCCGCGACGCTGGCCGCCTACGCCGCGCAGACGGTGCCGGTGCGCATCCTGCTCGTCGACTCGGGGTCCAGCGAGGAGAACCACCGGGCCGCGCTCGAGCTGCTGCCGCCAGGCTCCGACGTGGTGCGCATGGGCCGCAACGGCGGCTTCGGCCCCTCGGCGAACGCCGGCTGGCGCCGCTTCCTCGCCGACCACGACGGCGAGTGGGTGGGGCTCAGCCCGCACGACGCGCTCCCGGCGCCCGACGCCGTCGAGCGGATCCTCGCCGCGGCCGGCGAGCGGCCCCGGGCCGGCTTCGCCTGCGGCGACTACGGCGACGGGTGCACCCCGATCGTCGACCCGTACTTCGGGTCGATCATGGCGCCGGCCACGGTGGACGAGGGGTGGGAGCCGGCCGGTTACCCCCACGGCACGCTCCTGTTCGCGCGACGGGGCGCGCTGGAGGACGTCGGCCTGTTCGACGAGCGGTACTTCGCCTACTGCGAGGAGGCCGACCTCGGCATCCGCGCCCGCGAGGCGGGTTGGGAGGTCGGGCTGGTCCGCGGCGCCCGGGTGCACAACCCGAACATGTCGAACCCCCGGCCGGTCATCGACTACCTGATGGTCCGCAACACGCTGCTGCTCGTCCGCAAGCACTCGGGCCGGTACAAGGCGACGATCCGGTTCCTCATGGCGCTGGGGCAGGTGGCGACAGAACGGCAGCGCAACCCGTACCACCACACCGAGGCGCGCCTGCACGCCCTGGGCGACTTCCTGCGCGGGCGCTGGGGCGAGCCGCCGGCGCGGCTGGTCGGGGCGGGGAAGCACCCGGACGAGCCGTAGCCCGCCGCCCGCGCGGGGAGCCCCCGGCGACGACGACCACGGCGGTTATGGTCCCGGCCATGACGAGACTCACCAAGGGCGATCGCTCGGTCGCCGGCCGGGTGGCTGTGATCACCGGCGCGGCGAGCGGCATGGGCCGCGCCACCGCCCACCTGTTCGCCGACGAGGGCGCCCACGTCGCCGTGCTCGATCGCACCGACGAGGGCGTGGCCGCCGTGGTGCACGAGATCACCGAGGCCGGCGGCTCGGCCGCCGGCTGGGCGGTCGACGTCACCGACGGCGACGCCGTCCGCGCCGTGGTGGCCGACATCGCCGAGCGCCTGGGACCGCCCGACATCCTCGTGAACAACGCCGGCATCTCCCTGCCGGCACCGATCGACGGGGACGACTTCGAGACCCAGTGGGCCGAGACGATCGCGGTGAACCTGACGGCCCACACCA
Organism: Acidimicrobiales bacterium; assembly: GCA_035764875.1. GTDB lineage: Bacteria > Actinomycetota > Acidimicrobiia > Acidimicrobiales > Salinilacustritrichaceae > Salinilacustrithrix. The sequence continues at coordinate 17,768 of DASTYO010000201.1, forward strand.
CGACGATCCGGGCGTGCCTGCCCCACCTGAAGCGCAACGGCGAGGGCCGCATCGTGAACATCGCCTCCACCGAGGGCATCGGCGGCTCGGCGTACATCAGCCCGTACACCGCCTCCAAGCACGGCGTCATCGGCCTGTCCCGCTCGCTCGCCGTCGAGCTCGGCCCGGTGGGGGTCACCGTGAACGTGGTGTGCCCGGGTCCGATCCACACCGGGATGACCGCCGAGATCCCCGACGAGGCGAAGGAGAAGTTCGCCCGGCGCAACGTGCCGATGAAGCGCTACGGCCACCCGGAGGAGGTCGCGCACGGGACGCTCTCGCTGTGCCTGCCGGCCATGTCGTACTGCACCGGCGCCGTGCTCGTGGTCGACGGCGGCTTCACGACGAAGAACAACTGACGCGATGGCCGTCCGGGTCGGCTTCCTCGGAGCGGGCTTCATCGCCACGTTCCACTCCAAGCTCCTGCGGGCCAGCGGCGTCGAGCACGTGCGGGCGGGCGTGCACGACCTCGACCGCGCGCGGGCGGAGGCGTTCGTCGCGGCGGCCGGCGGGTTCGTCGCCGGCTCCGAGGAGGAGGTGCTCGCCTCCTGCGACGCCGTGTTCGTCTGCACGTGGACCTCGGCCCACGAGGAGCAGGTGCGGCGGGCCACCGAGGCGGGCGTGGCCGTCTTCGTCGAGAAGCCGCTCAGCACCGACCTCGACGGCGCCCGCCGGGTGGCAGCGCTGCTCGAGGGGCACGTGCACCAGGTGGGCCTCGTGCTGCGCCGGTCGCCGGCGTACAACCTCGCGCAGTCGATCCTCGAGGACACCGAGCGCAACGGCCGGGTGATGTCCGCCCTGCTGCGCGACGACCAGGTGCTCCCGGTGGGCGGCCGCTACGCGTCCGACTGGCGCGTCGACGCCCGGCGAGCCGGCAGCGGCGTGCTGCTCGAGCACTCCATCCACGACCTCGACCTGCTCGACCGGCTGCTCGGCCCGGTCACCGCGGTCAGCGGGCGGCAGCGGTCGTTCCACGGCATCGAGGGCATCGAGGACGTGGTGGTGGCCACCCTCGACCTGGCCGGCGGCGGCGTCGCCACGCTCACCACCGTCTGGCACGACCTGCCCGAGCGGAACAGCCTGCGCTACCTGGAGGTGCACTGCGAGCGGGCGTTCCTCAGCGTCGAGGAGGACTGGTTCGGCCCCGTGCGGTACACCCACGGCGGCGAGACCCACGAGTGGGCGGGCGAGGAGCTGCTGGCCGAGTGCGAGCGGCGCGGCATCCCCACCACGCTCCCCGACGGCGAGTTCGTCCGGGCCGTCGCCGCGGGTGAGGGGGCGTCGCCCGACGCCGCCGTGGCGCTGCGGGCGCACGAGCTGTGCGACGCGGTCTACAGGTCGTCGTCCCTCGACGGGACGCCGCTCCCGATCTGACGCCCGTCCTCCCGAGCCTCGGCCTGCCGGGCGCGCTGGCGGTCGATGGCCTCGGCCTCGCGGTCGTAGATGCGCATGATCGGGCCGGCGGAGAGGCCGTGGATGCCCACCGAGACCAGGATGGTCAGGGCGGCCACCGCCCACAGCTGCTCGGCGTCGGGGAAGGCGTGGTCGGACAGCGCGTAGGCGAGGTAGAAGAGCGAGCCGATCCCGCGGATGCCGAAGAAGGCCGTGACCCAGCGGCCGTGGTGGACGCCGCCGAGGGCGATGATCGACGTGAGCGGCCGGACCACGAAGACCATGGCCACCGCGACGCCCACCATCTCCGGCGTGACCGGGTCGAGCAGGCCGTCGGAGATCGCCCCGCCGAGGAGCACGAGCACCACCCCGTTGACGAGCCGCTCGACCTGCTCGGCGAAGTCGTGCACGACCTCGTGGAACTCGTGGTCGCGCTCGTAGGCCCGGAACACCTGGGCGGCGACGAACACGGCGAGGAACCCGTAGCCCTCGGCCAGCTCGGTGATGCCGTAGGTGAGGAACGTGCCGGCCACGGCGACCAGGCCCTCGCCGGTGTGGGCGAGCCGGCGGTCGCCGAGGGGCACGCGGAACACGAGCGCTCGCAGCAGGCGGCCGAACACCCAGCCGCCGGCCAGCCCGATGGCGAGCCGCCACACCACGTCGACCGCCAGCCACGTCGCCACGTCGCCGTGCTCGAGCACGGCGATGGCGGCCATGGTGAACGGGAACGCGAGGGCGTCGTTCAGCCCGGCCTCGGACGTGAGCGCGAAGCGCACCTCACCCGGGCCCTCCTCCTGGGGTGAGGGCTGCTGCACGTCGGACGCGAGCACCGGGTCGGTGGGGGCCATCACGGCGCCGAAGAGCAGCGCGGAGGCGAGCCCGAAGCCGAGCCACCAGCCGGCGAGGCCGGTGGCGGCGGCGATGGTGAGCGGCATGGCGATGCCGAGCAGCCGCCACGTCGGCAGCCAGGTGCGCCATCCCACCGGCCGCCCGATCTTCAGCCCCACGCCGAACAGGGCGACGATGACGCCGACCTCGGTGAGGTGCACGGCCCCCTTCGCCTGCTCGATCGGGTCGACGGTGGGCAGGTGCACGGGCAGGCTGAACATCAGCCACCCGGCGAACACGTAGATGAGCGGGAACGACAGCGGGCGCTGGTGGAGCAGGCGGGGGAGCATCGCCATGCCCAGGGCCACGAGCCCGAACGCGGCGATGACCGCGGGCGCGGTGGTCAGCTCGAACTGGAGGGGCACGGCGGCTCAGCCGGTCGGAGCGGCGTGGGGAGGGGCCTTCACGGTGCGCGGCTGTCCTTTGCGTCTGGTGCGGTGAGGAGGGTGCGGGTGCGCTCGAAGGCGTCGTCGTCGGCCAGCAGGAGGACGACGTCGCCGCCCTCGAGCTCGGTGGATCCGGTGGGGACGATGTAGGTGCCCTCCCGGTCGACGAGGACCAGGAGCGCCCGCTGCGGGAGCCGCAGCTCCACGAGCGCTCGTCCATCCCCGAACGACTGCGGCGGGATGCGCACCTCCCGCAGCGCCGTGCCGTCCGGCATGGGCTGCCCCGCCTCCAGCGGCGCGGGCGGACGGGTGCTCACCGGCTGGGTGGCGCCGAAGAGCCGGGCCACCAGCTCGACCGTGGTGCCCTGGACGAGCACCGAGGTGAGCACGACGAAGAACACCACGTCGAACAGCAGCTGCGCCTCGGGGACGCCCTCGACGAGGGGGAAGGTGGCGAGGATGATGGGGGTGGCGCCCCGCAGGCCGACCCAGGCCACCACGGCCTGCTCGCGGGCGGGGACCCGGAACGGCGTCAGGGTCACCACGGTGCCGAGGGGCCGGGCGACGAGGGCGAGCACCGCGGCGATGAGCAGGGCGTCGGCGGCGACGTCGGGCAGGCGGGACGGGAACACCAGCAGCCCGAGGACGAGGAACATGCCGATCTGGGACAGCCAGGCGATGGCGTCGTGGAAGCGCACGACGCTGTTGCGGTGCAGCACGTCGCGGTTGCCGATCCAGATGCCGCACAGGTACACGGCGAGGAACCCGCTGCCACCCGCCAGCGCGGTGCCGGCGTAGGTGGCGACCGCGGCGGCGAGGGTGAGCACCGGGTAGAGGCCGTCGACGCCGAGGTCGATGCGGTTGACGACCGCCCGGGTGGCCCAGCCACCGGCGATGCCCAGGGCGGCGCCGATCACGAGCTGCGTGCCGAGCATGGGCACGAGCTCCCAGATCGTCGCGTCGGGCTGGGAGACCAGCTCGACGAGGCCGATGGTCAAGAAGACCGCCATGGGGTCGTTGGCCCCCGACTCCAGCTCGAGGAGCGGCTGGATGCCGCCCCGGAGCCCGGCGTTGCGGGCGCGCAGCACCGAGAACACCGCAGCCGCGTCCGTGGACGACACGATGGCCCCGAGGAGCAGGCCCACCTCGAGGGGCACGTCGAGGATCCACGCGGCGGCTGCACCGGTGACGCCGGCGGTGAGGCCGACGCTGACGGTGGCGAGCGCCGCGCCGGGGCCGAGGACGGGTCGCACCGACGACCACCGGGTCGACAACCCGCCGTCGAACAGGATCAGCGCCAGCGCGGCGATGCCGACGGCCTGGGCCAGCTCGGCGTCGTCGAAGTGGATCCCGCCCGGACCGTCGGACCCGGCGAGCATGCCGACCCCGAGGAACAGGAGCAGGACGGGGATGCCGAGCCGGCTCGCCACCCGTGAGGCCAGGACCCCGGCGAGCACCAGGACGGCGCCCCCGAGGAGCAGCGGGTCGGCGCTCATCGCTCCTGGGTGGCCGGGTCGGTCATCCGGCGATGGTACCCAGGCCCTCCGGGCGCGCCCGGTCGGCACCGGGCCCGGGAACGGCGAAGGCGCCGGGGCTGTCGCCCCGGCGCCTCCGTCGACGTCGTTCGGTTCGGGTCAGACGACCCGCACGTTGTGGGCCTCGTCGCCCTTGCGACCCGGTCCGATCTCGAACTCGACGTTCTGGCCCTCTTCGAGGGTCTTGAACCCCGAGCCTTCGATGTTCGAGAAGTGGACGAACACATCGTCGCCGTCGGGGCGGGAGATGAAGCCGTACCCCTTCTCGTTGTTGAAGAACTTGACCGTACCGGTCGCCATTCGCTTGCTCCATTCGCTGGGGTTCCGCGCACCACGCGTCCCCCGGTTTCCATTGATCGAGACAGCCTATGCGCCGACGCCGGGGCGGGGGCGTGCGGGCCGCGAAAATCCTCAGGCGCCGTCGAACAGGCCCTGCAGGCCGCTGGGGGCGTGCTCGCCGATGGCGAGCTGCTCGAGGATGCCGACGCCGTGGCGGTCGCCCCAGCGGGCCTGCACCAGCTGCTGCACGTGGACGTGCTGGGGCGCGACGGGATCGAGGTCGGCGAGCACCAGCTCGTCGATGGCCGAGGCCGACTCGCCCTTCCACACGCCGTGCGACCACTCCGGGTGGAAGTACCCGATGCCCAGCATCTGGAACGTGAGGATCGGCTCCAGCTCGATGGTGGAGGGATCCTCGTTCCAGGGCGTGAACGTCAGCGCGGCCCGTTGCGCCCGGCGGGTGCCGGGCTCCCAGTCGATGTGCCAGTCGACGCTGCGCATCGGCTCGGCGGAGTGGACGAGGCCGCCGGGGTCGGCCGGCGAGGCGCCGTCGGGCAGCAGCGGCACGCGCAGGGCGGTCTGGTGCCAGCGGCCGCCGCGGGCGTCCTCGTTGACGTCGAAGTGGCTGGCGCCGTCCTCGAAGTTGAGGGGCGCCCACAGCCAGAAGAACTGGGGGAGCGAGGTGGCGGGGGCACCGCCCTCCGGCTCCCCGACGCCGCGGATGCCCCACGAACGGTCGCGTGAGCCGAGGAAGCGATCGGGCTGGACCGTGACCTCGCGGTCGCCGGTGCGGACCCAGCCCTCCCACGTGCCGAACTGGGTGAGGCGCGTGTAGTCCATGACCGTGCGGGTGCCGGCCATGCGGTGGAACCGGTCCTCCTCGACGGCGACGGTGCGCGCCCGCCAGGTCAGGTCGCAGCCCACGCCGTGGACGGCGTCGTCGACCAGCAGCCGCAGCACGCGCAGCGGCTCGACCACCTCGACGCGGATGGGCGGGCAGGCGGTGTCGACCGGGTCGAGGGGCGCCCGGGACGAGGCGTGGACGCTGCGCTGCACGCCCCCTGACACCACGCTGAACGCGGCGTCGAGGACCGACCGGTTCGCGTAGCGGCCCATGGCCGCGGCGAAGTACAGGTCGCCGTCGCGGTCGTAGCCGTTGAAGAAGTAGCGGTCGTAGTGGTTCCGGTCACCGGACACCGGCTGCGCCAGCGGCGCGCTCGTCTGGTGGATCGGGTAGTCGTCGAAGGGCGTCAGCACAGGGCGATACTGGCACCCCATGACCTCCGACGTGGACGACCCGACGGCCGTGCTGCCCGACCTGCTCACCGGCCTGGCCACCACCCGTGCCATCCGCCGCTATCGCGACGAGCCGATCCCCGAGGACGACCTGTCCACGATCCTGTGGCACGCCACCCGCGCGCCGTCGGGGAGCAACCGGCAGCCGTTCCGGTTCCTCGTCCTGCGCGACGGACCCCGGGCGCGCGAGGCCAAGCTGCTCCTCGGGACCAGCTTCCGCCGCCTGTGGGCGGCCAAGCGCCAGCACGACGGCTACGACCGGGGCAGCGGCGCCGCCGCGGACACGCCCAAGGCGCGCATGGCCGCCACGATGCAGCACTACGTCGACCACTTCGAGGCGACGCCCGTGGTCGTCCTCGCCTGCCTCGTGCGCTACCGCGATCCGAACCCCACCGAGGGGGCGTCGATCTACCCCGCGTGCCAGAACCTGCTGCTCGCCGCCCGGGCCCTCGGCTACGGCGGCGTCCTCACCATGTGGCACCAGTACGTCGAGGACGACCTGCGGGCGCTGCTCGACATCCCGCCGGAGGTGGCCGTGAGCGCCACCATCACCCTCGGTCGCCCGGAGGGCCACCACGGCCCGGTGCGCCGACGGCCGGTCGCCGAGCTGGTCTACGAGGAGACCTGGGAGGCCGCCGCACCCTGGGCGGCGGACCCGCCCGGCACCCGCTTCACCTCGGCCGGCCCGCCCCGCCCCTGAACCCCGTTCCCGACGCGCGGATCGACCACCAGCGGTCAATCTGCGCGGTCGGAACGGGTGCCGCGGCGGCGGTGGAGGCGGTCGGGGCCCTCGTCGAGGCCGGGGAGCGTCTGGTGGACGGCGGCGCCCCGCTCGACGAGCCGGGCGAGCACGATGCTCTCGACCTCCTCCCAGGTGGCGGCCCGCGGGTCGGCGAGGTGGGTGTTGTAGGGCTGGGCGAAGGTGATGACGTCGTTGCCGGCCGCCCGCAGGCCCTCGACGTTGTGGGGCGCGTCGTCGACGTAGATGTCGCACTCGACCTGGGGCTTGTGGCCGAGGAAGCACAGGTCGCGGTACGGGATGCCGTGCTCGTCCAGCCAGGCCACGGTGTCGGCCACCACCTCCTGGTGCCCCCAGTTCACGTACAGCCGGTGGGAGATGATGCGGATCCACACGCCGGCGTCGGAGAGCCGCCACAGCGCGGCGGCGCACCCGTCCATCACCGGCATCGTCCGGAACACGCGGTGCTCGAGCACGGCGTGCTGGTGCAGGGCGCGGAACTGCTCGTCGTCCTCGATGCCCCACTCGGAGAAGTCCCAGTGCTGGCGGGGCGGGAGCTCGTCGACGGGGATGCCGCGGTGCTCGGCGACCACCGCGGCGAACGCGGTGGAGAAGTCGCCGCAGACCCCGTCGAGGTCGACGCCGAAGATCACCGACCGGACCCTCAGCCGCCCTGCTGGCGGAGGAACTCGAGCGCGGCGTCGATGAACGCGAACGACTTCGGCGTCTTCGCGTGGTCGGTCCGGGGCAGCTCGACGTACGTGGGGTTCGGCAGGGCGGCCACGAGCGGGTCGGCCGGGCCGGCGAAGTCCTCGTCGCCGAGCACGACGAGCACGGGGCAGGTGATGGCGGCCAGGCGCTCGGGGTCGAGGACCCGCGACTCGCCGCCCTCCATGCACGCAGCCAGCGCCTCGCGGTCGTTGCCGGGCAGGTCGGCGAGGCCCGCGAAGTACCGCAGGGTCGGGTTGTCGCCGTCGTCACCGGTGCGGACGGCCTGGACGATCGGGGTGTGGTCGACGCGCGCGAACAGGTTGGCGCCGACGCCTGCGACGACGAGCGAGCGGAACCGGTCCGGCTCCTCCGACGCCACCTGGAGCAGCGTCTTGGCCCCGAGCGAGAACCCGATGGCGTCCACCGGCTCGTCGGGCAGCGCCTCGCGCACCCGCTCGCCGAGGTCGGCGTAGGCGGCGGGGTCCGTGGGCTTGGGCGCCTCGCCGTGGCCGAGCAGGTCGACGCCGATCACCTCGCGCCCCTCGTCGGCGAGCAGGTCGACCCAGCCGTTGTGCAGCCAGGTGAGCTCGAAGGAGGTGCCGAAGCCGTGGACGAGGACGACGGGGGGAGCCATGGCGGGCAGTCTGGCAGCGCCCGCCCCACCCCGGCGGCTCGTCAGCGGTAGTCGCTGCGGCGCCACCACAGCTCGCTGATGGCGACATCGACGGCGAGGAGCACGACCGCGGTGAGGCCGAGGGGGTGCAGGCGGCCGGTCTGGTTCGGCCAGTGCAGTCCGGGCGGGATCTCGTTGCGGAACTGCGTCACCAGGACGTAGCCGGCGACCGCGGCGAGCAGCGCTGCGGGCAGCACGGTGAACACCGGCCGCCACGTCTCCCGCCGGGCGGCGAACCCGGCGGCCAGGCCGATCGCGATGCCGATGGGCGGCGTGATGAGCAGCGCACCGGCGATCCCGGCGACGACCCCGAGGATGCGGGCGTCGCGCCGGTCGGGGAGCGCGCCCTCCCAGGTCAGGGCCCGCAAGCGGCGCACGGGCTCCTGGAGCGGGATCGGGAGGGGGCGCAGCTCGCGCGCTGGGAGCAGGACGAGCACCAGCGCACCGATCGCGGCCAGGGCGCTGACGAGCAGGCCGACCTCCACCCGGTTCTGGGGCACGAAGCGGATCGTGGCCTCGAACGAGCTGGCCTCGGGCGTCACGAGGAAGCCGTTGGCGAAGCCGTCGACGAGCTCGGTGCCCTCGCTCTCGGCGTCGTCCGCGTCGAGCTGCCAGCCGGGGCTGTGGCTCTGGCCGAGCACGAGCCAGAACGGCCGCCCCGGCTCGGCGCCGGTGACGCGGACGTCGACGGTGGCGTCGTCCTGCGACAGGACCGACACGGTGGGCGCGTCAGGGCCGTCGGCGACGATGGGCGACCCCGGCTCACCCGGGCCGCCGCCGGCGGCCGACCGCCAGACCAGCCGGTCGAGGTCGAGGCCGGTGTCGCGCCCCTCGGCGGTGCGGAACAGGCGGTCGCCACCGGGGATCGTGACGGCGTCGCCGCACGGCACGAGCGGCAGCGCCCCGCCGGCCAGCGCGTGGTCGACCCGCCCCTGGATGCGGACGGCCACCGGTTCGCCGTCGATGGTGAGCAGGTCGTCGCGGCAGCCGGTGTCGATGGCGTCGGGCCGGGCCGGGACGGTGAGGCCGCCGAGGTCGAGGTCGGCGACGGCCAGTGGGAGCACGATGGGGTTCTGGCTGTACCAGTCGATCGTGGTGCGCGGGGCCACGTCGGGGAAGGCGAGCTCGAAGCTCGACGCGGTGACCGGTCCGGGGAGCGCCACCGTGGCGGCGGCCAGGCCGTCGCCCGCCGGCTGGAGGTCGAGCGGCGCGGTGAGGACCTCGGCGCCGTCGGCCACCACCGTGACCGCGCGCGGCACGGAGTGCTGGGGGTCGTCCACCACCACGAACCGGACCTCGGTGGCGGTGGTGGGCGCCGGCGCCTCGATCCGGAGCCGCTGGCCGGGCGGTGCGGCGAACGTCGTGGTCCACCACGTGGACGGGTCGCCGTCAAGGACGTTGGAGGGCAGGTGGGCCAACCCACCGGGCAGGCGCGTGGAGGCCGTGACCGTCGGCATCCCTGCGGCCGGGCCGCCCCGCCCCAGGAGGGCGTCGAGCACCGGTGCGTCGGCGCGCGCGGACAGCCGCACCTCGCCGTCGAGCGCGTACGTGCGGGTGGCCGGCAGGTCGACCGCCCGGGCCATGGCGAACTCCTCGTCGGTGCGGGTCACCTCCGTCGGGATCGACCGGACGCGGGTCTGCACGAGGGCCAAGGGGTAGGAGCGGGTGCGGAACCCGCCGGCCTCGAGCAGGTCGCTCGGCATGCGGATCACCTCGTCGAGCCGCAGCCCGGCCACGTCGACCTCGGCGAACCCGACGCTGGTGAGGCCGTCCCAGCCCGGCCGCCGGCCAGCCGTGTCGGCCCGGATCTCCACGGTGAGCTCACGGAACGAGCGCTCGCCGATGTCGATGGTCTGGCCCGGCGCGGTGCGGGACGAGTCGTCGAGCTCGACGGTCATCGCATCGTCGCCGTCGAAGGACAGCTCGACCTCGGTGATCCACCGGTTGATCTCGCCGGTCTGCGGCTGCAGGAGCGTGATCCGGTCGGTCGTGACCGGCTCGGGCGCGGTGAGCACCAGCTGGTGGCCCACGGCGTCGTCGAAGGCCGCGACGCGCCAGGCGGTGGTCGGGTCGCCGTCGGCCGCGTTGGCGGGCCGCTCCTCGGGCGTGAACGTGATGGGGTTTCCGTAGCCCGTGGCCTGGACGCCGAGGCCGCGGTGCTCGGCGACGGTCTGCGTGCCCGGACGGTCCTCGAACACGGGCAGCCGGTTGTCGGTGCGGTCGTCGCGCAGGAGCCCGCCGTCCTGGGTCTCGGTGTAGCCCTGGGTGTGGCGCACGGTGGTCCACCGCTCGCCGCGCTTGCGGTTCGTGTCGGTGACGACGAGGCCCCGGCGGTCGCGCAGCTGGGTGCGGACGAAGTCGGGGTCGTCGGTGAGGTCGGCGGAGTACCGGATGAGCTCGTCGCCGTGGAGGAGGCCGGCCTCGGCGGCGTGGACGATGCCGGTGCCGTCGCCGCTGAGGATCACCATCTGCTCGTCGGCGTGCGTGCGCACGATCGGCTGGGGGTCCTCGACCGGGAACACGACCACCGCCGGCGACTCGGGGAGGGCGCCGTCCCGGGCGAGGTGCTGCTCGTCGATCATCGGCGCGTCGGCCACCGCGACGTTGGGCACGCCCTCGCCGAAGCGGGTGGGCTCGCCGAGGCCGGGCGCGGCGGACGCGAGGGCGAGCAGCGAGCGGGGGCGGGGCGTGTTGTACCGCTCGTACTGCAGGTCGTTGCGCAACAGCACGTCGCCGACGCCCATGAGCCGGGCGACCGCGGCCAGCCCGCGCCCGGCGGTGGTCTGCTCCTGGAGCTCGAGGTCGACGGCGTTGAGCAGGTCGGCCGAGGGCGCCGTGCCGTAGGGGATCAGCTCGCGGGCGACGTAGGGGCGGTCCATGATGCCGGGCAGGATCGGGTCGACCGTGTTGCCCCACCGGTACGACGCGAAGTCGGCGCCCGGGATCTCCAGCACGCGGGTGTCGTCGCCCCGGCCCTCGAGGTGGCCGGCCACGTCGTACCAGTAGCTCGGGATCTCTTCGGGCCGCTGCAGGTTGGCGGGCACCATCTCGCGCATCCACAGGGGCGGCAGCGCGGCGTAGGCGAGGGCGGCGACGACCGCGGCGCCGGCCAGCCCGCGCCGGCTCACCTGCTCGGCGAGGGCCCCGACGAGCGACCCGATGCCGAGCGCCAGCGCGAGGGCCACGAGGGGGACGGCCCGGGGCAGGCTCCGCATGGCGAGGCCGAGGTCGGTGAGCAGGAACGCCTTGATGAGCGCGGCCACGGGCGGCGGAGAGCCCCACGGGTGGGCACCGACCGCCACCACCGTGCCGACCAGGAGGATGCCGACGAGGAAGCTGCGGTGGCGCCAGCGCACGACGCCCAGTGACAGGAGCCCGAGCACCGCGATGCCGTAGGTGAGGGCGATGAGCCACAGGCGTTGCGTGTAGTCGACGCTCGGCTCGATCCAGGGGCCGAGGCGGTCGTCCCCGTAGAAGAACCAGTAGCCGAGGCCCCGCAGGACCTCCGGCGCCACCGACGCGTTGGCCACGACCTCGGCCGTCTCGGTGTAGCGCAGGACCTCGATGCCGTCGGTGGCCTGCACGGAGAGGCCACCGATCCACCACAGGTTGACCGCGATGGTGACCGCGCCGATCTTCGCCGTGGTGGTGGCCGCGCGGCTCCGGGTGACGTCGTGGGAGCCGAAGGTCGAGTACGCGATCCACAGCACCGGCACCAGCCCGACGAGCAGGATCGACGTGGCGTTGACGCTGCCGACCGTGGCCACGACGAGCCCGAACAGCGCCGGGTAGCGCCAGCCCCGGGTGTGCAGGGCCCGCACGGTGAGGGCGAGCAGCCACGGCAGCCCGGCGAAGGGCAGCAGGATGACCGAGATGCGGGCGGCGAGGGTGAGGACGAAGGGGCTGAGGGCGTAGGCGAAGGCCGCCGCGGTGGCCGCCGTGGGTCGCCACCGCCACGTGCGGCCGAGGAACAGGACGCCGCCGCCGGCGCCGACCATGATCGTGCCGAGCCAGAGCCGCTGCGCCACCCAGTCGGGTGCGCCCAGCTGCTCGAACGCCCAGTACCAGGGGCCCGCCGGCCACAGGTAGCCGATCTGCTGGTGGGGCACCGTGCCGAGTCCGACGTGGGGGTCCCACATCGACACGGCGCGCGACAGGAGGCGACCGGGGTCGAGGTACAGGTAGCTCTTGGTGTCGGCCACCACCGCGCCGGCCTCGGTGAGCAGCAGGGGCACGTACACGAGCACGGCGAGGACGAGCAGGGGCAGCCACCAGTCGCGCGCCCGTGGGGTGCGAGGGGTGCTCACGGGAGGCGGCGGGTGGCCTCGGCGGCGAGGATGGCCATGAGCCGGGTGGCGGTGGCCCGCCACGTGAAGCCGGCGGCGTGGCCGGCGGCGGCGTCGGACATGCGACGCCGCCGGTCGGGGTCGGCGAGGAGGGCGCCCATCGCCGCGCCGAGGCGCTCGGGCAGGGCTGCGCCCTCGAAGGGGACGAGCGTGCCGGTGACGCCGTCGACGACGGCGTCGCGGTGGCCGGGGATGTCGGTGACGACCGCCGGCGTGGCGCAGGCCGCCGCCTCGGTGATGGACATGCCCCAGCCCTCGTGCGACGAGGCCGAAGCCAGCACCCAGGCCCGCTGGTACAGCTCGACCAGCGCGTCGTCGGACACCCGGCCGGGCAGCTCCACCCACTCGGTGCCGCCCACGTCGTCGACCGCGGCCTCGACGGCGAGCCGCTCGTAGCCCTCGCCGACCACCACGAGGCGCAGGTCGGGCACCTGGCGGCGGGCCACCGCGGCTGCCCGCACCAGCAGGTCGACGTGCTTCGACGGCACGAGGCGCCCGACGGCCACGACCAGGGGGCGCTCGTCCTCCGGGCCCGGCGTGAACCGCGGGTCGATGCCCGGCGGGACGACGTCGACCCGGTCGGGGCGCAGGTGCATCTGGTGGAGGATGTCCTGGCGGGAGGACTCCGACAGGGTCACGATGCGGCTGCGCCGGTACAGGGGCGGGGCGATCCGGCGCTCGAGCAGGTCGCCCATGGCGGCGAGCCGGGGCGGGAGCACCATGCGCCACATCTCGCCGTGCACGTGGTGCAGGAACGTCAGCCGGGGCCCGCGGGCCCACACCGGCGACAGGAACGGCATGCCGTTCCAGATCTCGACCAGGGCGTCGCGGGGGCCGAGGCGGCCGGCCAGCTCGGCGGCGACCGAGCGGGGGAAGACGAGGTAGCGGCCGGCCTTGCGGACCACCCGGTAGCCGTCGCGCACGACCACGGGCGGGTGGCCCTGGGCGAACGACGTGCGGCTCGTGACCTCGAGCCCGGCGGCGGCCCACTCGCGGCACACCTCGTGGGCGTGCAGCTCGGACCCGCCGGCCTCGACGTCGTCGAGGTCGCGCCACGCCAGCACGTGGACGCGGCGGATGCCGGCGGCGGCGGCGAGGTCACCGATCTTGGAGTCGGGCGCGTCGGCGGGGGAGTGGGGCTGGTCGGGCACGTCGGGACTCCACGGGCGGCACCACGACGGACCGGTGCCAGGGGTCCGCGTACCCTACCGAGCCGCACGCGCGCGGCCCGGCATCCGCGCCCGTCCGATCACGGCCCCGGGAGGCCGGGACCCCTACGCTGCTGCGCCGTGAGCCCCGCCCCCGATCCCGCCCCCACCCCCTCGCTGGCCGACGTGCGGACCCGCGTCGCCGACGTCGAGGGCTGGCTCTCCGACGACCAGGTGCAGGCCCTCCACGACGCCGCACGCGCCTGCCCTCCCGGTGGCCGCATCGTCGAGATCGGCTCGTTCCGCGGCCGGTCCACCATCGTGCTCGCCTCCTCCGCCCCCGCCGACGTGGAGGTGGTGGCCATCGACCCCCACGCAGGGAACGACCGGGGCCCCCAGGAGATCGAGGGCTACGAGGCCGAGGCCGAGGCCGACAACGAGGTGTTCCGGCGCAACCTCGACGCGGCGGGCGTCACCGACCGGGTCCGCCACGTGCGGGCCTTCTCCGACGCGGCCCACGGTGAGGTCGCCGACCCGATCGACGTGCTGTTCATCGACGGCGCCCACCGCTTCGGACCGGCGCGAGCCGACATCCGCGACTGGGGCCGGCGCGTCGCCCCGGGGGGCCGCATGCTCATCCACGACTCGTTCTCGTCGGTGGGCGTGACCCTGGCCATCCTCGCCGAGCTGCTGGTGTCCGGGCAGTGGCGCTACGAGGGTCGGGCCGGCTCCCTCACCGCCTACCGCCGCACCCGCCAGTCGCCCCGGGCGCGCGCCGTGTCGGCGCTGCGCCAGCTGGCCGAGCTCCCGTGGTTCGTGCGCAACGTGCTGGTGAAGGTCCTCATCGTCTCCGGCCGGCGGGAGTGGGCGAAGCGCCTCGGCCACGACGGCGAGACCTGGCCGTACTGACGCCACCGATGCGCCCGCTCGTGATCATCCCGACCTACGACGAGGCCGAGAACATCGCCGACGTGGTCGGGCGCGTGCACGTCGCCGAGCCGTCGGCCCACGTGCTGGTCGTCGACGACAACAGTCCCGACGGCACCGGCGACCTCGTCGAGCGGCTGATCGCCACCGACGACCACCTGCACCTGCTGCGCCGGCCGGGGAAGGCCGGCCTGGGCTCGGCGTACCGAGCCGGCTTCGCGTGGGGCGCCGCCGAGGGCTACGACGTGATGGTCGAGATGGACGCCGACCTGTCCCACGACCCGGCCGCCCTGCCCGCGCTGCTGGCCCGCATCGACGCCGGCGCCGACCTCGCCATCGGTTCCCGCTACGTGCCCGGCGGGTCGATCCCCGACTGGACCTGGCACCGCAAGGCGCTGTCCCGGTGGGGCAACCGCTACGCCAGCACGCTGCTCGACCTCGACGTGGCCGACTCCACGGCCGGGTACCGGGCCTACCGGGCGAGCGCCCTCGCCGACATCGACCTCGGCTCGGTCCGCGCCGACGGCTACGGGTTCCAGATCGAGATGGCGTACCGGGTCGCCCGGAACGGGGGCCGCATCGACGAGGTCCCCATCGCCTTCACCGACCGCACCCGCGGCACGTCGAAGATGTCGAGCCGCATCGTCGTCGAGGCGCTCGTCCTCGTCACCTGGTGGGGCCTCCGGCGCGTCGCCCGCCGCTGAGCCGGCGGGCCCTGGGCCCGACGAACGTGAGGATCCTCGCCGAAGGGGTGCTGGGGGCGACGAGCGTGAGGATCCTCGCCGACGGCCTCCGTTCGGCGGACGGGGCGCGGTGGCCGGGTCAGGCGCGGTCGGTGGGTGGGCGGCCGGGGTCGCCGCCGGCGACCTTCGGATCGGTGTCGGACATCCCACGCTCGTGCGCGTCGTGGGCGGTCTCGGGCGTGGCTCGCGAATCGGGGACGTTCTGCGTGGCCACGGGCCGGCGGGCGCCCTCGCGCAGGTCGTGGTAGTCGGGGTTGTCCCGCAGGAAGTCGGCGACGAACCAGCACGACGCCTTCACCGATGCTCCGCGCTGGCGGAGGTCGTCGAGGGCGCCGCGCACGAGGACCTCACCGAGGCCGTGCCCGCGGCGTGACGGCGAGATCTGCGTCGTGTACACGTCGACGAGGGTGTCGCCGGGACGGCCGACCGCCCGGTAGGCGAGCATGCCGACGGCCTCGCCGCCGTCGTGGAGGACGTAGCGGTTGGCGTCCTCGTGGTGGGTGACCTCGAGATCTGCGCTCATGACCCGGCCCCTACCCGCTGCCCGCCCGAGTCATCCGACCGTCGGCGCCCGAGGGCCTGCGCCCCGACCCGAACGGCCAGCGCGGCCAGGAGCAGCAGCGGCACCTCGGCGGCGATGCGGAACCGCGGGTTGCCGTAGGTGCCGGCCGCGACGACGGCCACGAGCACCACCGGCATGCCGAGGATCCACAGGTCGACCAGCTGGCGGCGCCGCGCCAGGTGCAGCGCACCGGCGGCGGCGAGGCCGAGCGTGCCCCAGGTGAGCCACCCGGTGATGCGCTCGGTGAGCAGGCGCCGGCCCTCGAAGGTGGCGAGGCGGGCCTGCTGCTCGGGCTCCCACAGCTGGAACGTGCGCAGCACCCGGACCACGGCGACCCGGGGCAGGTCGTCGGCGTGGTCGCGCGCGTAGCGGAGACCGTCGTCGCGGAGGCGGCCGGCGACGACCGACTCGTCGACGCGGCGCAGGTCCTCGTCGCGGAAGCCGGAGAAGCACTCGTCGCTGATGAGCCAGAAGCCCTGCAGGTCGCCCTCGTAGGTGGGCCCGCAGTTGGCGCCGGCGAGCACCGAGCCCACGTTGTTGGACACCAGCACGGGCTCGTCGAACGTCGACAGGTTGCGGGCGGCCCACGCGCCGGGGAGCACCAGCGCGCCGAGCACCAGCGCGGCACCGGCCCGGACCCGGATGCGCCGCGGCGGGGGCGTCACCAGCAGCGGTAGGGCCAGCACCACGGCGAGGACCAGGCCCTCGGAGCGCACGAGCGTGGCCGCCCCGCCCAGCAGGCCGAGCAGCGCGGCACGTCCCACGGTGGGTGACTCGCGGAAGCGGACCAGCGCCAGCAGCACGGCGATGACCGCCCACAGGAACAGCGACTCGGCCAGCAGCGCCGCCTCCGCCGAGAACAGCGCCGGGTGCACCGCGGCGACCAGGCCGACCGCCACCGCGCCCCGGTCGGGGAGCCAGCGGCCGGCCAGGAGCACCACGCCGACGACGGCCGCCGCGCCGAGCACGGCGAGCCCGAGCCGCTGGGCCTGCACCGACTCCAGCCCGAGCGCGTCGAGCACGCCGAGCAGCGCCGGGAACCCGGGTGGGAACTCGGCGGTGGGCCGGACCACGTCGGCGAGGGCGAAGTCGTACGGGCGGATGTAGCCCCGGCCCTCCGACAGGTGGCGGCCCAGCAGCCGGTAGCCGCCGGCGTCGCTGATCTCGAGGATGTTGGGTGCCGCGGCCAGGGCGTAGACGACCCGCACGCCGAGGGCCACGAGCCCCACGCCGGCGAGGGCGGCCCGCCACCGTGTCTCGGGGTGCCAGCGGGGCACCGGGGGCTCGGCGGGCTCGACGGGGTCGGCCACCGCGGTGGTGCCGGTCATGCCACCGGCACCCGGTCGACGTCGTCGGCGCGCACGACGTCGGCCCGCTCGGCGGCCTCGAGGATGGCGGGGGCGAGCCAGGTCGCCACCTCCACCGAGGTGAGCCGCGTGAAGTGCGTGCCGTCGGGCCGCAGCCGCAGCGAGTCGACGCCGTCGGGCGTGCTCGCCATCCAGTCCTCGAGGTCGACGAACCCGACGTCGGGGTGGTCGTCGAAGACCTCGACGATCATCTCGTTCCACAGGGGGAGCTCGTCGAAGATGGGGTCGTCCTCGTCACGGGTGCTGGCGACGGGCGGGGGTTGGAGCACCCACACGACCCGCTCGGCGGTCTGCAGCAGCAGCTCGGTGGCCGCCTGCATCTCGTCTCGCAGGTACTCGTCGTAGACCGGGTCGCCGATGCGGCGCCACTCCTGGTCGCCGGGCAGGCGGCGGGCCACCAGGTCCCAGGCGCCGAGCTCCAGGACCGCGATCTCCGGCTGGGCCGTGGCGAGCGGCTCGAGCCAGGCGGTGTCGAAGGCGCAGCCCTCGGGCACGGGCTCGACGCCCTTGTCGAGCCAGTCCCGCTCGCCGCCCCGACCGAGCCCGCAGCCCATCTGGGTGAAGCCGCCGGCCAGGTCGAGGCCTCCGGTGATGTCGCCCCAGGCGATGAGGCCGGGCAGGAAGAGCAGGGCGGTGGAGTCGCCGAACACGGCGACCCGGGGTGGCGGACCGACGCCGTCGGTGTACTCGCCGGGGGCCGCCGGGCGCGCGGTGGTGGTGGGCCCGCCGACGGCGGTCGTGCTGGTGGTGGTGCGGGCGGCCTCCTCGAGCAGGTCCTCCTGGAGCTGCTCGGCCGACTCGAAGTCGATGAGCGGCTCACGCTCGATGACCGAGGCCGGGACGACCGCGACGGCGACCACGGCGAGGGCGGCTGCGCCGGCCACGAGCGGCGCCCGACCGTGGGGCAGGTGGAGCCCGCCGTGGCGGATCGGCTGCTCGACGAACCGGTAGCTGGGGACGGCGAGGGCGAGTGTGGCGGCCAGGCGGAGCGCAGCGAGCAGGGCGTCGTCGGTGCCGCCACCGTCGAGGCCGGTGCGCTCGGGCGACAGCCACAGGAACACCGGCCAGTGGAAGACGTAGACGCCGTAGGAGATCCGCCCCAGCCAGGTGAGGGGGCGCAGGGCGAGGAACCGCTCGACCGGCGTGGGGGCCAGCACCGACACGACGATGGCGGCGGTGAGCACGGCATGCGCCAGCAGGATCCACGGGTGCAGCGCGTCGGAGGTCTGCTCGACCACGCCCCACAGGCCGATCATCACGACCAGCGCGGCGCCGCCCGCCGCGGCCCGGATCGGCGTCGGGATGCTGGCCCCGAGGTCGCGGCGGTGGTGCCACACGGCGAGGAGCACGCCGACGAGCAGCTCGGCCATGCGGGTGTCGGTGCCGTAGTACGCGCGGTCGGAGCTGCCGATGAGGAGCGAGGCGCCGACCGATGCGGCGAGGCCCACGACCCCAACCGCGGCCAGGCCCGAGCCCCGCCGACGACCGCGCAGGACCAGCGCGGCCACGAGCGGCAGCACGAGGTAGAACTGCTCCTCGATGGCCAGGCTCCAGTAGTGCTGGAGCGGCGAGGACTCGGTGAACAGCTCGGCGTAGGACAGCTCGGAGAGCACGAACCGCCAGTTGGCGACGTAGCCCACGGCCGCGGCGGCGTCGCCACGGAAGCGGTCGAGCAGCACGTCGTCGCCGAAGGCGAGGACGTACGTGGTGGCTGCCAGCACGCCCAGCAGCGCGGCCGGCAGGAGCCGGCGGAACCGGCGCACCCAGAACGCCCGCAGGTCGATGCGCCCGGTGCTGCGGTGCTCGCCGAGCAGGAGCGTGGCGATGAGGAAGCCGGACAGGGTGAAGAACGCCGAGACGCCGAGGTACCCGCCCTTCGCCCAGGCGAAGCCGCTGTGGAAGGCGAGCACCCCCGCGACGGCGAGGCCGCGCAGGCCGTCCAGGCCGGGGCGGTGCGCGAACCTCGTGGACCGCTGCCTGCTGGGGGCAGCGGGGGCCGTCACTGCTTCTTGGGCAGGATCGGCGCGTCACGCCCCGTGCCGGTGGCGCCGGCCGCCGTCCCGGTGCTGCCCCCCTCGTCGGTCTCGTGGTACTCGGCCTCGACGTTCACGTTCCAGATGTCGTGGCTGGCGCCGTAGAGGTTCTCGACGGTGAGCATCGCGGTCATCATCGAGTGGTCCTGGTTGTTGTAGCGGTGCATGCCGTTGCGGCCCACCGGGTGCACGTTGGCGAGGTTGGCCTCCAGCCACTCGCGCAGGACGCCGACGTTGCGCTGGTAGTCCTCGTCGTAGACGGGGTACGCCTTCGGCATGCGCACCACGTAGCCGGCCTCGACGTCGCCCTCGGAGATGAGGCCGAGCCGCACCAGCTCCTTGGTGCCCGTCTCGATGAGGTGCTCGTCGGTGGCGGTCCACCACTCGTCGCCCTCGTCGACGGTGTACTCGAGGCCGAGCACGTTGCGGCCGTCCTTCACCAGGTACGGCGACCACGAGCCGAAGTTCTGGATCCGCATCGTCTTGACCTCGGGGTCGTGGATGTAGATCCAGTTGTCGGTCCACGCGACCTTGTCCTCGGGAACCACGAGCGACACGGACAGGAAGTCGCGGAAGTGGAGGTCGTCGGCGGCGGTCAGGACCTCGGCCGGCGGCTGCGGGTCGAGGGAGCGCAGCAGGGCCGGGAACGGCATGGACGAGATGACCTGGTCGGCGTCGTAGGTGGTCTCGGCGCCGGAGTCGTCGACGGCGATGACCGAGGTGGCCCGCCCGTCGGCGTGGGCGACCTTGGTGACCTGCTTGCGGAAGTGGACCTTGGAGCCCTGGCCCTCCACGAGCTCGTGGCAGCGCTCCCACATCATCCCGGGCCCGTACTTCGGGTACTGGAACTCCTCGATCAGGCTCGTGACCTGCTTGGTCTTGTCCCGGCGGGAGAAGCGCCCACGGATCGGCTCCCAGACGGCGTCCCAGAGCGACATGCCCTTGATGCGCTGCGCGCCCCAGTCGGCCGACATCTCCGACGGCGGCACGCCCCACACCTTGGTGCTGTAGGTCTTGAAGAAGTGCTCGTAGAGGCGCCACCCGTAGTTGGACGCGATGTAGCCCTCGAGCGTGGTGAGGTCCTTCGGCGGCCGCACGCGCACCCACAGGAACGACAGGCCGCAGCGGATGGCCTCGACCAGGCCCAGGTTCTTCAGGGCGTTCACGACGTTGATCGGGTAGTCGTAGAACTTGCCCTGGTAGTAGATGCGGCTCGAGCGGGGCCGCTGCATGAAGTCCTCGTCGGGGAGGATCTCGTGCCAGAGCGCCTCGACCTCGGGGACCTTGGTGAAGAACCGGTGGCCGCCGATGTCGAAGCGGTAGCCGTCGGCCACCACGGTGCGGCTGATGCCGCCGACCACGTCGTCGGACTCGAGCACGGTGGCGGTGCCACCCCGCTTGCCCAGCTCGTAGGCAGCGGTGAGGCCGGCGGGGCCGGCGCCGATGACGACGACGTCACCGGGGTCGGGGGCGGCGGGGTTCTGGTTGGTCACGGCGAAGGGGGCGATCTCGGTCGTTCGGCGGGCAGGACAGCGGTGGCTAGCGTACGCCGGTGCACGGTCCCCGACGGAACACGCCCGCCGCCGCTCTGGCGCGCGCCGACGTGGCGGTGGTGGCGCTGCTCGTGGCCGCCGGCGTGGTCCTGCGCTTCGTCACCACGTCCCCGCTCTGGCTCGACGAGGCCCTCAGCGTCAACATCGCCTCGCTGCCCTTCGGCGACATCGACGACGCCCTGCGCCAGGACGGCCACCCGCCGCTGTACTACTGGCTGCTGCACGGCTGGATGTCGCTCGTGGGCGAGGGCGACGTGGCGGTGCGGTCCCTGTCGGGCCTGTTCGGGGTGCTGTCGCTGCCGCTCGCCTACGCGGCCGGGCGGCGCCGGGCGGGCCACGCCGCCGGGCTCCTCGTGCTGGCGCTCACCGCGGTGACGCCGTGGTGCGTGCGCTACGCCACCGAAGCCCGCATGTACGGCCTCGTGCTCACCCTCGTGTTCGCCGGGTGGCTGCTGGCCGACGACCTCCTCGATCGCCCCGACCGGCGCCGATGGGCAGCCCTGGCGCTCGTGACCGGCGGGGCGGTGCTCAGCCACTACTGGGTGCTCTACCTCGGCATCGCGGCGGCCGGGCTGCTCGCGCTGCGCTGGTGGCGCGGCGACGCCGCGGCCCGGGCGGGCGCGCTCCGCGTGGCGACGGCCCTCGCGGCCGGCGTCGTCGCCTTCGTGCCCTGGCTCCCCGCGTTCTTCGACCAGCTGGCGCACACGGGCACGCCGTGGGCCACGGCCGGTCGGCCGACGGCTGCCGTGGTCGA
This sequence comes from Acidimicrobiales bacterium, assembly GCA_035764875.1. Lineage (GTDB taxonomy): Bacteria > Actinomycetota > Acidimicrobiia > Acidimicrobiales > Salinilacustritrichaceae > Salinilacustrithrix. Next base: position 39,139 of record DASTYO010000201.1, read on the forward strand.
GCTGATGGGAGCTCTCGGCGGTGGCGCCCGCTACGCCGAAGCGGTGCTGTTCGGCGTGGTCTTCCTCGTCCTGGTGCTGCTCGGGCTCACCATGGTCCCCGAGGGCCGGCACCGCTTCGCCGTGGACCTCACGACGGTCGCCGGCGTGCGCGCCGAGGTCGTGGTGGGCGTGGCGGCGCTGCTGGTCGGCGTCGCCGCGAACCAGCTCACCGACGCGGTGTTCCAGGGCCGGTACGCCGCGGCGTTCCTCCCGATGCTCCTGGTGGCGGCGGGCGTCGCCCTGGCCCGGCTGCCGCACCCCTGGCCCCGGCGCATCGCCGGCATCGGCCTCGCCGGGCTCGCTGCCGTAGGCCTGTTCGCCAACGTGGCCGACGAGCGCACGATGGGCCAGGAGTTCGCGCACGCCATCGCCGCCGACGCCGGTCCCGACGACGTCGTGGCCATCTGCCCCGACCAGCTGGGCCCGGCCACGCTGCGCTCGTTGCCCGACGACGTCCAGGCGGTGGGCCTCCCCGCGCTGGAGCGTCCCACCCGCATCGACTGGCGCGACTACGAGCAGCGCAACGAGGCCGCCGAGCCGGCCGACGCGGTGGCCGCCATCCTCGAGCGAGCCGGGTCGGGGACGGTGTGGCTGGTGATCAACACCCACTACCGCACCTACGAGGGGTACTGCGAGGGGGTCCAGGCCGGGCTCCAAGCCGCCCGGCCGGTCTCCGGCATCGTCGTGCCCGACCGTGGCGGCGAGGTGTTCGAGGGCGGCACCCTCCTGCGCTTCCTCCCCGGCTGACCGCCTGCGATCGGGTCAGCCCACGGCCCGCAGCGGCGCGCTCTCGTCGGCGCGTCGCACGATGAGGATGTCGGCCGTGCGCACGCTGGCCACCCGCTGCGACCAGCAGTCGACCACGTCCCGTCCGTCGCCCAGGTGGAAGAACGTCGTCATCGGGCCCTCCTGCTGGTAGGCGTCGGCCCCGACGACGAGCTCCACCGTCTTGTCTCGCAAGGTCACCTCGTAGCTCGCCATGCGGGCACCGTACGAAGGGATCCCTGTGCGGCGGAAGAGGGACAACCCTGTGACTTGGCTGTGCAGCGCCTGTG
>DASTYO010000202.1:0-4995 GCA_035764875.1 Acidimicrobiales bacterium
GGGGTCGCCGGCGCCGAGCACGCCCCGGTCGGCGAGCTCCACGGTGAGGCCGGAGGCGTCCAAATCGACCTCGTCGCCGTCGATGGTGAGCAGCAGCTGCACGAGCACCGACTCCGATGAGGCCCCCAGCGCGACGACATCGCCGTCGCGTGCGCAGCCGTCCACCTCGAGCATCGCCCGCTGATCCGGGGTGCGCAGGCGGGCCTGCATCGGCTCGAGGTCGTCGCCGGTCGAGCACGCCGCCGTGGCCGCCACGAGGGCGACGCCCACGGCGAGGCGGCGCGGGCGCCTCACCGGTCGACGCGCCGCAGCGACGACAGCACCTCGAACAGGAAGGGCACGTCGTGGTGGCGCACCTCGACGTAGGTGGTGTCGTCGAGCCGGGCCCGCAGCATCGACATGCGGAACCCGGGCTCGAACCACACCTCGCCCCAGCCCTCGACGTCCACCCGCACGGCGGCCTCGGAGGCGAGGGACGCGCCGCCGTCGGTGAACACCTCGGCGACCTCGAGCAGGTCGGCGCCCCGGCTGTAGAAGCGCACGGTCTCGGCGCTGGCCGGAGGACCGCCCCCGCCCGCGGGGCCTCCTCCGGCGCCCCGGAACACCGCGCCGTCGTACCCGTAGCCCTCGGGCACCGGCACCTCGGTCTGCAACCGGCCGAGCGTCTCGTCGTCGGCGGGCACGGCGATGGTGGAGAACGCGGCGGTGAGGGCGTCGGCGTCCTGCACCACGGGACCGGGCTCGAACATCGCCGGGTCGACCGCCGGCTCGAGCTCGAGCGCCGTCGCCGTGCGCTCGACCACCACGTTGCCGCCGATCTCCCAGCGCTCGTGGAGCACCAGGCCCGCACCGTCGATGCAGACGTCGGTGTGCTCCTCGTCCGTCGGCGGCGTCGGTGCGCCGGCGCTGGGCGGCTGCCCGGTGCGCCACACCGCGCAGGCGCGTCCGAGGTGCTCCTCCTCGCCGCGCCGCTCGACGAGGCCGAGCACCTCCATGACCCCGATGGCCGACGCGGGGTGCTGGTCGTACGCAGCGCGGTGGAGCTCGGGCTGGATGGGCAGCCAGCCGTCCTCGTCCGACAGGAACGTCTGCAGCCGGGCCCGGGACGTCGACGTGCCCGACAGCAGGACGCCGTCCCGCGTGGACAGCACCAGCGACTCGTACGGCCGGCGCACCGTCCACTCCTCGACGCGGGGCAGGCCGTTCTCCACCACCTCGTAGGTGATGCGGTACGCCGACGGCGCGGCCACGTCGGGGCCGGCCACGAGCAGGGTCGCCGCCGGCCGGGCGTCGGGCAGCGCGGTCGTGGGCGGCGGTGGGGCGGTCGTCGTGGACCCGGTGGTGGTCGACGTCGACGCCGGAGCGGCGGCGGGCTCGTCGTCGCCGCTGCCGGCCACGACCGCGACCAGGACCGCGCTGACGGCCACGGCGACGAGCGCCGGCACGAGGGGGTGGAGCCTGCGCTGCCGCGCCGGTGTGGGGGTCCCCCGAGCCATGGCGGACAGCATGCCAGCGACCTCGCCGAGGTCAGGAAGCGAGGAGACGGAGGGGGCGAGGTCCGCCCGGGCGCGAAGGCTCGTAGGCTCGCGCGCCCATGGGCCTCTCGCCGTCCCGCAGCGCCCCGACGCCGCCCAGCCTCCAACAGGTCGCCGTCCTCGTCGAGGAGCGCCTCACCGCGCTGTTCGACGACGAGCTCACCCGGTGGACCGACCTCACCCCCGACCTGGCCGCCCCACTCGAGTCCCTGCGCGCGCTCGTCATGGCCGGCGGCAAGCGACTGCGGCCGGCGTTCTGCTTCTGGGGCTTCGTCGGCGCCGGCGGCGACCCGGACGACCCGGTGGTCATCGACGCCGGGGCGGCCTTCGAGCTGCTGCAGGCCTTCGCCCTCGTGCACGACGACGTCATGGACGGCTCCGCCACCCGCCGCGGCTCGCGCACCGCCCACCTCGCGTTCGCCGACCGGCACCAGCTCGAGGTGTGGCGGGGCGAGGGGCGCCGGTTCGGCGAGGGGGTGGCCATCCTCATCGGCGACCTGGCCCACGTCTACGCCGACCTGCTCCTGCGCGAGACCGGCCCCGAGGTGCTGCGCGTGTGGGACGAGCTGCGCATCGAGCTCAACGTCGGGCAGTACCTCGACATCCTCGGCACGGCCCGCGGCGACACCGACCCGGAGGGCGCCCGTCGCATCGCCCGCTACAAGTCCGGCAAGTACACCATCGAGCGCCCCCTCCACGTCGGCGCCGCGCTGGCCGGCCGCTACGACGAGCTGGGCCCGGCGCTGTCCGGCTACGGCGACCCGCTCGGCGAGGCGTTCCAGCTCCGCGACGACGTCCTCGGGGCCTTCGGCGAGGGCACCATCACGGGCAAGCCCGTGGGTGACGACCTCCGTGAGGGCAAGCCCACCCCCCTGCTCGCCTCGGCCAGCGGCGCGGCCGACGCGGCCCAGCGCGCCGTGCTCGACCGCATCGGCGCCGACGACCTGGGCGACGACGAGATCGTCGCCATCCAGCGGGTGCTTCGCGACACCGGCGCCCTCGACGACATCGAGGCCCGCATCGAGCAGCTCACCACCAGCGCCATCGAGGCGATCGAGGCGGCCGACGTGACCGACGAGGCCCGCACCGCGCTGGTCGACCTCGCCCGCTTCGTCGCGTGGCGGGAGACGTGACCCACGACCGCCATCCGCACGTGACCAGGGGTCCGGAGACCGACACGTGCGCGTGATCGTGGTCGGTGCGGGGCTGGGCGGGCTGTCGGCGGCGGCGCACCTCCGGGGCCGGGGCCACGACGTGCTCGTGCTCGAGCGTGCCGCGGTGCCCGGCGGGCGCAACGGGCTGCTCGAGCTCGGCGGCTACCGCTTCGACACCGGCCCCACCGTGTTCACGATGCCCGACCTGCTGCGCCGCTGCTTCGAGGCCGTGGGCGCGGAGATGGACGACTTCGTCACCCTGCGACCGGTCGACCCGATGTACCGGGCCACCTTCCACGACGGGTCCGAGCTGCGGGTGTGGCACGGCCGGGAGCGGATGGCGCAGGAGATCCGCGACGTCGTCGGCGCCGACGCAGCCCGCGCGTTCGGCCGCTTCGCCGACTGGCTCACGCAGCTCGAGCGGGTGGAGACCCCGCACTTCATCGACGCCAACTTCGACTCGCCCCTCGACCTGCTGCGCCCCCTGAAGCCGGCCCTCGACCTGGTGCGCCTGGGCGGGTTCGGGAGGCTCGGCTCCAAGGTCGCCTCGTACTTCGACGACCACCGCCTGCAGAAGCTGTTCAGCTTCCAGTCGATGTACGCCGGCCTCGCGCCGTACGAGGCGCTGGCCATCTACTGCGTCATCACCTACATGGACACCATCGAGGGGGTGTTCTTCCCCGAGGGCGGCATGCACGCGGTGCCCGCCGGCCTGGCCCGGGCCGTGGAGAAGGCCGGGGTCGAGCTGCGCTACGGCGTCGACGTCGACCGCATCGTCCTCGCCGAGGGCACACGTGGCCGGGTGCGCGGCGTGCACGTCTCCGACGGCACCGGCGGCGGCGAGCTCCTCGAGGCTGACGCCGTCGTGTGCAACGCCGACCTGCCCGTTGCGTACCGCACGCTGCTGCCCGGCCTGAAGCAGCCCTTCGCCGTGCGCCACGGCCACTACTCCCCCAGCTGCGCGCTGTGGCACGTCGGCGTCACGGGCGCGCTGCCCGAGCGGACCGCCCACCACAACATCCACTTCGGCGAGGACTGGGACGGTGCATTCGAGGACCTGCTGAAGCGGGGCACGCGCATGGGCGACCCGTCGATCCTCGTCACCGTGCACAGCCTCGACGAGCCCACGCTGGTGCCCCAGCCCGGCGACGGCGTCGACCGGCACTCGCTCTACGTGCTGGAGCCGGTCCCCAACCTCGACGGGCACATCGACTGGTCGGTCGAGCGCGAGCGCCTGCACGACTCGCTGCAGCAGCGCCTCCTCGCCATGGGCTACCCGGTGGCGGCCGGAGACATCGAGGTGGAGGCGTTCGTCGACCCGGCCGACTGGGAGCGTCAGGGCATGGAGCGGGGCACGCCCTTCGCGCTGTCGCACCGCTTCCGCCAGACGGGCCCGTTCCGGCCGGGCAACGTCACGAAGCACGCGCCCGGCCTGGTGTTCACCGGCTCGGGAACCCTCCCGGGCGTGGGTGTCCCGATGGTGCTGGTGTCGGGCCGGCTCGCCGCCGAGCGGGTCGACCAGCTGGAGCGGGCGTGACCACGCTCGAGCAGAGCTACGAGCACTGCCGGCGCCTCAACAAGCGCAACGGCACCACCTACTACTGGTCCACCACCGTGCTGCCGAAGGTCAAGCGGCACCACGTGCACGCGCTGTACGGCTTCTGCCGGCACGCCGACGACATCGTCGACGACCTCGGCGACGTGCCCGTCGACGTGCGGGCCAAGGCGCTGGCCGACTTCGGCGACCGGTTCTTCGCCGACCTCGAGGCCGGCGACTCCGACGACCTCGTGCTCAAGGCGATGGTGCACACGGTGCGGGCGTTCCGCATCGACCCCGACTGCGTGCGACGGTTCCTGCGCTCGATGACGATGGACCTCACCGTCGAGCGCTACGAGACCTTCGAGGACCTCCTCGAGTACATGGACGGCTCGGCCGCGGTCATCGGCGAGATGATGCTGCCGATCCTCGAGCCCACGGACCCGGCGGCCGTCGAGCCGGCCCGGCAGCTCGGCAACGCCTTCCAGCTCACGAACTTCCTGCGCGACATCGACGAGGACCTCGACCGCGGGCGGGTCTACGTCCCCCAGGAGGACATCCGCCGCTTCGGGGCGGAGGACGCCTTCGAGACCCGCACCGCCACGCCGGCGTTCCGCGAGCTCATGCGCTTCGAGATCGCGCGCACCCGCGAGTTGTACGCCGTCGCCGACACCGGGCTGGCCTACCTGCCCGGGCGCTCCGGGCGCTGCATCCGCGCCGCCCGTGACCTGTACGCACGGATCCTCGACGAGATCGAGGCCGCCGACCA
>DASTYO010000203.1:0-10029 GCA_035764875.1 Acidimicrobiales bacterium
CCGCCGGCTCGCCGTCGACATCGGCGCCGTCCTCGGCGAGACCGCCTACACCACCGTCCTGCGAGAGCTCCGGCGGGACCACGGGGTGACGTGGAAGCAGCTGGCGGCGATCCTCGAGCTCCACAGCAAGCGGGGTCGTGACGGCTGCGGGCCGCTGCGCCGCCAGCTCGAGCGGTACTACGGCGTCGACGGCATCCCCGACAGCACGCTGGAGCAGCAGTTCCTCGACGACGTGATCGATGCGCGGTTCCCGGTGCCCGTCTGCCAGCACGCCGTGCCGGGCCCGGGCGGCGTCGTGTACCGCATCGACTTCGCCTACCTGGCCGTGCTGCTCGCCATCGAGATCGACGGCCCGACCCACGAGCTGCCCGAGGTCGCCGCGAAGGATCGCCGGCGCGACGCATTCCTGCGCTCGCTCGGTTGGGGGGTGCTGCGCTTCCGCGAAGAGCAGGTGCTCTACGCGCCCGGAGGGGTGCTCTTCGAGGTGCGACGGGCGCTGGAGGCCCGCGGCGGGTGGCCGGCCGGTCGCTGAGGGAACCGGCTACCCGTCCCGTCGAGCCACGCACAGGGCGTAGGTGGAGGCCCGCGTCCACGGATCCCGGTCCCAGGTGCTGAACCGCTCCACCGGCAGCAAGCCGGCGGCCTCGCACAGGGCGTCGTGCTCCGACGCCGTGTAGGGGCGGTCGGCCCAGTCGGTGGAGAAGCCGACCACCAGGAGTCCGCCCGGCACGAGGTGCGCGGAGGCGCGCGCCACCACGGCGCCATGCGTGCCGGGCGAGGCGAAGAGCGGGACGTTGCCGGCCATGAGCACGAGGTCGAACGTGCGCCCGAGGTCGAGCGTGGCGAGGTCGCCCTCCACCCACGTGACGTCCGGACCGCGGTCGCGGGCGGTCTGCAGCATCGAGGTGTCGCGGTCGACGCCCACGACGTCGATGCCGTGCCGCGCCAGCTCGATCGACACCCGGCCCGTGCCGCACCCGGCGTCGAGCACCGAGCGAGGATCGTAGGAGCGGACGAAGCGGGCCTCGCCGTGCACGTCCTCGCCGGCGGCCGCCAGCTCGTCGAAGCGCCGCTGGTAGTCGTCGCCCTTCCACGCCGATGCCATCCGCCGAGTCTGGCCCGGCGCCGGCGTGCGCAGGATCCGCGTCCAGTTCCGGTGAGGCGTGCGCAGGATCCGCGTCCAGTTTCGAAGGGGCGGTGCTCGGGTGGGCGTGGGGCAGACTGCCGGCGTGATGGAGACGCTCGACCTGCTCGTGCTCGGCTCCGGCGTGGCCGGCCTCTCCGCCGCCGTGCGGGCCGCCGACGTTCACGGCATGCGGGTCGGCGTGCTCACGAAGGGCGAGCTGCACCAGGCCACCACCCGCTGGGCGCAGGGCGGGGTGGCGGCGGTGCTCGGCGGCGACCCCGACTCCACCGACCTGCACCTCGCCGACACCCTCCAGGCCGGCGCCGGGCTGTGCGACCTCGACGCGGTGCGGGTGCTCGTCGACGAGGGGCCCGTGCGGGTCAACGAGCTCATCGCGCTCGGCGCGATGTTCGACCAGGACGAGCGCGGCGAGTACCTGCTCGCCCGGGAAGGTGGGCACAGCCACCCCCGGATCCTCCACGCCGGCGGCGCCGCCACCGGGGTCGAGGTCGAGCGGGCGCTGGTGGAGGCGGTGCAGAAGACCGCGGCCGTGCTGCTCGAGCGCACCTTCGCCCTCGACCTGATCGTCGAGCGCGGTCGCTGCGTCGGTGTCACCGCCATCGACGAGCACGGCGAGCGCCTCGACGTGCGGGCGCGCAACGTGCTGCTCGCCACCGGCGGCGGCGGCCAGCTGTTCGCCGTCACCACCAACCCTCCCGAGGCCACCGGCGACGGCATGGCGATGGCGCTGCGCGCCGGCGCCGCGCTGGCCGACCTCGAGTTCGTGCAGTTCCACCCCACCGCGCTGCACCACGAGGCCATGCCGCGCCCGCTGCTGTCCGAGGCGCTGCGGGGCCACGGCGCCCTGCTGCGCGACGCCGGCGGGCAGCGCTTCGTCGACGAGCTGCAGCCCCGCGACATCGTCAGCCGCGCCATCACCGCCCGCCTCCAGGCCGACGGCACCGACCACGTCTGGCTCGACGCCACGGTGCTCGACCACTTCGACGAGCGCTTCCCGACCATCCGCGCCGCGCTCGCCGAGGTCGGGCTCGACCCGAGCCGGGACTGGCTGCCCGTGGCGCCGGCCGCCCACTACACCTGCGGCGGCGTGGTCGCCGACCTCGACGGGGCGTCGTCGCTGCCGGGCCTGTGGGTCGCCGGCGAGGTCGCCTGCAACGGGGTCCACGGCGCCAACCGGCTGGCCTCGAACTCCCTGCTCGACGGGATGGTGTTCGGCCCCCGGGTGGTCGAGGCCATCGACGCCGGCAAGGACGGTCCCGAACCCACCGGCGCCATGCGGTGCGTCCTCGACGGGGCCGCAGACGGCGTCCCCGGCCGGGCGCTCGACCACCACTTCGACAGGGCGACACCGGGCTCGGCGCCCGAGCCGGGGCCCGACACGGCGGCGAGCCGGCAGCGGTTCCAGCAGGCCATGACCACGCACGCCGGCGTGCTCCGTGACGCGGCGTCCTTGGAGGTCGCGCTCGCCGAGGCCCGGCGCTGCATCGACCGGCCGGTGGCGGATGTCGCGTCGGCCGAGCTGCACAACCTGGCCACCCTCGGGCTGGCGCTCGCCCTCGGTGCCCGAGCCCGCACCGAGACCCGGGGAGCCCACACGCGCACCGACCACCCGGCCGCGGACGACGACCTCGTCGTGCGCTTCGTGGTCCGATCCGCACCGGCGTCCGCCACCCCCTGAGCCGCCCGCCTGCGCAGGATCCGCGTCCAGTTCCGGACCGGGGTGCGCAGGATCCGCGTCCAGTTCCGGACCGGGGTGCGCAGGATCCGCGTCCAGTTCCGGGCGGGGGTGCGCCGGGTTGGCGCAGATGAGTCATTGTGGGCCCGACCCGCCTCGGCGAGGCTCATCGGTGCGTGCAGAGGATGGGGATCCTGGGTGTGCGCCGCACCGGGCCGGCATCGATCCGTCCCGGTGCGTCACCCGGCGGTGGCCCTTGAGGGAGGGGGCCACCGCCGAGCACGCGTGGCAGGCTTCGCCCCCATGACCCGCGGGATCGTCGAGCCGCCCCTCCATGCCGTGCGGGCCGCCGTGGCCGCCGCCCTGGCCGAGGACCTCACGCCGCTCGGCGACCTCAGCGCCGCCCTCGTCCCTGCCGACGTCACGGCCACCGCCGCCTTCGTGTCCCGCCAGGCCGGCGTGCTGGCCGGCACGGCCTGCGCCGAGGAGGCCTTCGCCCAGCTCGACCCGGCGGTGGACGTCACCTGGGCCCACCGCGACGGCGACCGGCTCGACCCCGGCGCCACGGTCGGCACCGTGGCGGGTCCGCTCGCGTCGATCCTCACCGGCGAGCGCACGGCCCTGAACTTCCTGTGCCACCTCTCCGGCGTGGCCACGCTCACCCGCCGCTTCGCCGACGCCGCGGCGGAGGGCGGCACCGCCCGCATCTGGGACACCCGCAAGACCACGCCCGGCCTGCGTTCCCTCGAGAAGGCGGCGGTCCGGGCCGGTGGCGGCGCCAGCCATCGCGGCAACCTCTCCGACTGGGTCATGTTCAAGGACAACCACCTGAGCGCCCTGGGCATCGTCGAGGCGGTCCGGCAGGCCCGCGACGCGTGGCCGGCCCGCACGATCCACGTGGAGGTCGACGACCTCGACGGCCTCCGCCAAGCCCTCGACGCCGGCTGCGACGCCGTCCTGCTCGACAACTTCACGCCCGAGCGGGCCGCCGAGGCGGTGGCCGTCGCCGACGCCTGGGCCGCCGAGCACGGTCGCCGCCGCCCGTGGCTCGAGTGCTCCGGTGGCATCACGGTCGACACCGCCGCCGCCTACGCGGCCGCCGGCGTCGACCTGCTCTCCACGAGCCAGATCACGCAGTCCGCTCCCGCGCTCGACATCGGCCTCGACATCGCCTGACCGACGGAATCGGCCGGAAACACCCGGCTCTCCTAGCCTGCCCCGACGTGCACCTGTTGACCATCGACGTGGGCAACACCCAGACGGTCATCGGCCTGTACGACCTCGAGTCCGAGGTCGAGCCGGCCAACCGCGTCGCCGACTCGGACCTGCTCGACCACTGGCGCATCGCCACCAACGTCGAGCGCACCGCCGACGAGTACGCCCTGCTCTTCCAGGAGTTCCTCGCGTTCCACGGGTTCGGCTGGACCGAGGACGTCAACGGCTTCGCCGTGTGCTCCTCCGTCCCCCGGGTCACGGGCGCGCTCCGCCGGTTCAGCGAGCGCTACCTGGGCTTCGACGCCCTCGTCGTCGAGCCCGGCGTCAAGACCGGCATGCCGATCCTCTACGACAACCCCCGCGAGGTCGGCCCCGACCGCATCGCCGACGCCGTGGCCGCCTGGGACCTCTACGGCGGGCCCACCATCGTCGTCGACTTCGGCACGGCCACCACGTTCGAAGCGGTGTCCGCCAAGGGCGAGTACATGGGCGGCGCGATCTTCCCCGGCATCGACATCAGCCTCGACGCCCTGTTCGGCCGGGCTGCCGCCCTGCGCCGCGTCGAGCTGGTCGAGCCGGCGAACGTCATCGGCCGCTCCACGGTCGAGTCGATGCAGTCGGGAGCGGTCTACGGCTACACCGCCGTCGTCGACGGCATGGTCCGGCGCTTCCAGGACGAGCTCGGCGAGGAGGGGACCGTGGTCGCCACCGGCGGGCTGTCCGGCCTGATCGCACCGCTGTCCGACACCATCGACCACCACGAGCCGTGGCTCACCCTGCACGGCCTCCGCATCATCCACGAGAAGAACGCGCACTGACCGCCGTGTCCGAACCCACCCCCACCACCGACGACGGCTTCGAGGCGCCCTACCGCGTCGAGGTCACCGCCAGCGTCGCCGACATCGTTCGCGAGCACGGGCACCTGGCCGACGGCGAGGAGACCGACCGCACGGTCACCGTCGCGGGGCGGATCATGCTGCTGCGCGACCAGGGCAAGCTCGCCTTCGCCACCCTGCGCGAGGGGAGCGGCGACGAGATCCAGCTGTTCGCCCTCGCCAAGGTGCTCGACGGCTTCGAGCGCTTCGTGAAGCTGAACCTCGGCGACTGGGTGGCCGCCACCGGCACGGTCGTGCGCACCAAGCGGGGCGAGCTGTCGGTGAAGGTCGAGTCCTACGAGCTGCTCGCCCGCGCCCAGCGGGGCTTCGGCGACAAGTTCCACGGCATCACCGACACCGACCTGCGCTACCGCCAGCGCTACGCCGACCTGTGGGCCAACCCCGAATCGGCCCGCGTGTTCCGCAACCGCAGCCGCATCCTCTCCCTCACCCGCCGGTTCCTCGAGGACCGGGGCTTCGTCGAGGTCGAGACGCCGGTGCTCCAGCAGGTGGCGAGCGGCGCGGCGGCCAAGCCGTTCCTCACCCACCACAACGCGCTCGACATGGACATCTCGCTGCGCATCGCGCCCGAGCTGTACCTGAAGCGACTCGTGGTGGGCGGCTTCGAGCGGGTCTTCGAGATCGGTCGGGTGTTCCGGAACGAGGGCATCTCCACCCGCCACAACCCCGAGTTCACGATGCTCGAGCTGTACCAGGCCTACGCCGACTACACGGACATGATGGCCATCACCGAGGAGCTGGTGGCCCACCTCGCCGTCGAGCTCCACGGCACCACCGAGCTCACCTACGGCGACCGCCCGCTCGACCTCACCACCCCGTGGCGGCGGGCGTCGATGACCGAGCTCGTCGAGGAGCACACCGGCGTGTCGGTCGACGTCACCATGCCGATCGACGACCTGCGCCGCATCGCCGACGACCACGGCGTCGACGTCGACTACGCCTGGGGTCCGGGCAAGCTGCTGCTCGAGCTGTACGAGAAGACCACGGAGGGCAACCTCTGGGGGCCGATCTTCGTCACCGACTACCCCGAGGAGGTGTCGCCGCTGGCCCGGGCCAGCCGCACCCGACCGGGCTACACCGAGCGCTTCGAGCCCATCGTCGCCGGCCGCGAGCTGGGCAACGCCTTCACCGAGCTCAACGACCCGGTGGTGCAGCGCGAGCGCTTCGCCGGCCAGGCCGAGCAGAAGGCCGCCGGCGACGAGGAGGCCATGGACCTCGACGAGGACTACATCCGGGCCCTCGAGTACGGGCTGCCGCCCACCGGTGGCCTCGGCATCGGCATCGACCGGCTGGTGATGCTCCTCACCGACGTGCACTCGATCCGCGACGTCGTCCTGTTCCCGACGCTGCGCCCCGAGCAGGGCTGAGCGTCAGGAGATCGTCGTCAGCAGGTGCTCGGCCCCGCCGGCCAGCGCCTTCGTGGCCGGCGTGTCGTCGACCGCGTCGAGCGCCGCGCAGGCCTGGTCGACGAAGCGCTGGGCCTCCTCGACGGTGGCCTCGATGCCGCCGGACGCGATGACGAGCTGGCGCACCCGCTCGCGCTCGTCGCCCTCGACCGGGGTGCCGAGCAGCGAGCGGATCTCGTCGCCGGCGTCGGTCTGCAGGGCCCGGAGCACCGGCAGGTTGTAGATGCCCTCGGTGAGGTCGTGGGCGGTGGGCTTGCCCAGCACCTCCTCGGACGCGGTGAGGTCGAGGACGTCGTCGACGAGCTGGAAGGCCACGCCGAACGCCTGGCCGTACTCGGTGAGCGCGTCGACCTGCGGTCGGGGGAGCCCGCCGACGATCCCGCCGATGCGGCAGGCCGTGGCGTACAGCGACGCCGTCTTGCCCTCGATGGCGGCGAAGTACGCGGCCTCGGGGCGGTCGGTGGAGTAGGCGTAGCGCAGCTCGGTGATCTCGCCCTCGCACAGCCGGCCGATGGTGCGGGCGAGGAGCCCGGCGACCTCGGTGCCGAGGCGGGCGGCGATCTCGGACGCCTTCGCCAGCAGGAAGTCGCCGGCGAGGATGGCCGTGAGGTTGTTCCAGCGGACGTTCACCGACGGCACGCCCCGCCGCGTCTCGGCCTCGTCGATGACGTCGTCGTGGTACAGCGAGCCGACCTGGACGAGCTCGACGGCCACGCCGCCGTCGATGACGTCGAGGGTGACCCCCGTCCCGCCGTTCTCGGCGCCCGTGGCCGCCGACAGCACGCCCATGAGCGGCCGCAGCCGCTTGCCGCCCGCTTTGATGAGGTGCGAGGTCATCTCGGTGAGGTGGGGGTCGTCGGTGGTGACGGCCGCCAGCAGGCGCTCGTCGACCCGGGCCAGGTGGTCGTCGACGCCGGGGAACTCGAGCAGCGGGTTCGAACCCATGGTCGGAGGCTACCGGTGCCCCTGCGCGGCCTCGCAGTCGCCGTCGGCGACCCCGCCTACCGCTCGGCGGGCAGGTCGACGATGTCGGGCGTGATGGCCTCGGGCGTGTAGCGGACGGTGGCGTTCCAGAGCAGCCAGTTGTCGATCCCGAGGTCGCGGGCCGCGTCGATCTGGGCCCGCACCTCGGCCGGCCCGTAGGGGATGCCGATCGAGAAGTCCTGCACCCACAGGTTGAACGCCACGCCGGAGCCGGCGGCCTTCTTCTGGAAGTCGGCGAGCGACTTGGAGACGATGTCGTAGGGCTGGGCGTTGGGGTGGTCGACCCGGTACTCGCCGCGCACCCAGTGCGAGGGGTACAGCATCGGCGCGATGTAGTCGACGTGGCGGGCGATGGCCGGCACCGGCTGGCCGATGGCGTCGGGGTTCCGGGCGGCCACGCCGAACAGCGACGCCCCCTGGTACACGCACTCCTCGCGCAGGGGCTCGCCTGCCTCGGCGAGGAACGCCACGACCGCGTCGTTCACCGCCTCGGCCTCGGTCTTGCCCTCGGGCACCTGCAGGCCGGGCAGCACCATCTCGCCCAGGTCGCCCTCGGGCCGGCGCACGTAGTCCCACAGGATCTCGTCGACGCCGCGCTCGACCGCCTCCACCGCGAGGTCGATGTTGTACTCGCGCACGTCGGCGTTGGCGACGTTGGTGAACCCGCCGTACTTGGACAGCACCTTCCCGTCGTTGTCCTGGATGACCCAGTCCATGCGGTCGTTCTCCGACGCCCAGCGAGCCAGGGGGGCGTCGCGGAAGGCGACGATGCGACCGACGACCCGCACGCCCTTGTCGTGCAGGAACTCGACCGCCTCCTCGAGGTCGTACTCCGGCCGGACCGCGCCGATCTCCTCGGCCAGGTCGACGTCGCTGTCGTAGCCGACGATGCCGCCCTCGTCCTTGATGTCGAGCTGGATCGCGGAGACCTTGCCGGCGTCGACCATGTCGAGCACGTGCTCGCGCAGCGGCGCGTAGCCCCACGCCGCGGCGCTCACGTGGACGCCCTGCGTGGACGGGTAGGCGACCGGCACGACGATCTCGGCGGCCGCCCGGTTGCCCGCGACGTCGCGGGCCCGGATGAGGACGGGGCCGGTGGGGGGTCGGTCCCAGCTCAGCGAGAACGTGCCGTCCTCGTCGACCTCGAGGTCCTCGCCGTCGACGGTGAGGCTCGCCAGCCCGGTCTCGGCCCGGCCGGTGACCGTGACCGGCGAGCAGATCGGTGCCGCCGGCTGGGGCGACTGCACGTCGATGGACGGCGGCGTGCCGTCCACCAGGAACCGCCACGAGAACTCGGCGTCGGACAGCATCGGGCGCCCGACCGACATCGACAGCTCGTGCACGCCCTCCTCGAGCGCCGGCGGGGTCCAGCGGACGCCCGCCTCGGACACCTCGTAGGTCTCCTCGGCCGCCGGGAACCCGTCGAAGAACAGGGTGGGCGTGATGCCGGTCTCGAGGTCGAGGTCGGGGACGTCGATGCGGACGTCGAGCCCGCTGGCCTCCTCGAGCGTGAGCTGCGCGCCGTCCTCGATGCCCGTGATCGCCACCTGGACCCGGGTGGCCGCCCAGAACTCCCGGGCGATGAACGCGCCGAGCGCCACGAAGCCGAGGGCGATGGCGATGCTCGACCACGGGATCGACCGGCGCTGCGTGCGGGGCGTCCACACCTTCGGCGCCTTCGGCGCCCGGCCGAAGCGCGCCTTGGGGGCCCGCAGGCGCCCGGTGCGCCGGGGATCGGTGAGCAGCGGCGGCTCGTACTGGCGCCGGGGTCGGCCGCGGGACGAGCCGGAGCGACCACGGCGGCGGCCGCCACCGGCGCCCGGGATGCTGCGGAGATCGGTGGGCATGGTGGTGGGTGCCGGACGGGGCGGGCGCCGAGAGCGGCCGTCCGGCGCGAAGGGACACGCTACCGGCGCCGGCGGGCCGGTCGCCACGCGCCGGGCGGGCCGCGACCACCCGCAGTGGCGCGGGATCGGTGCGGACTCGGCCGGTGGAGCGCTCCGGGCCAGGGGTACACTGGCCGCACGAATCTCCCGAACGCTCCCGGGAGGCCCCGGCCCCGCATGGGAGGAAGATCTCTTGTTCGAACGCTTCACCGACCGTGCTCGCCGAGTCGTCGTGCTCGCGCAGGAGGAGGCACGGCTCCTCAACCACAACTACATCGGCACCGAGCACATCCTGCTCGGCCTCATCCACGAGGGTGAGGGCGTCGCCGCGAAGGCGCTCGAGTCGCTCGGCATCTCGCTCGAGGCCGTGCGCAGCCAGGTCGAGGAGATCATCGGCCAGGGCGGCTCCTCGCCGTCGGGCCACATCCCCTTCACCCCCCGGGCGAAGAAGGTGCTCGAGCTGAGCCTGCGCGAGGCCCTCCAGCTCGGTCACAACTACATCGGCACCGAGCACATCCTGCTCGGGCTCATCCGCGAGGGCGAGGGCGTGGCCGCCCAGGTCCTCGTGAAGCTGGGCGCCGACCTGTCCCGCGTCCGCCAGCAGGTCATCCAGCTGCTGTCGGGCTACCAGGGCTCGGGCGGCGGCAGCGCCGGCGCCGGCGGCAGCAGCGAGAAGGCCGGCGCCGCAGCCGGGTCCACCACCGGCGAGACCCCGTCGGGCTCCCTCGTGCTCGACCAGTTCGGCCGCAACCTCACCCAGCTCGCGCGCGACAAGGAGGTCGATCCCGTCATCGGCCGCTCCCGCGAGATCGAGCGGGTG
>DASTYO010000204.1:0-14045 GCA_035764875.1 Acidimicrobiales bacterium
GGCAGCGGCCGGCCGTCCGCTGCGGGTCGCGCTTGCCGCGCCCACGGGGAAGGCCGCGGCCAGGCTCACCGAGGCCGTGCACGGCCGGGCCGCCGACCTCGACGTCAGCCCCGCGGTCCGCGAGGCGATCCTGCGCACCGACGCCTCCACCATCCACCGGCTCCTCGGCCGCCGGCCCGGCTCGAACAGCCGCTTCCGCCACGACCGGAGCAACCAGCTGCCCCACCAGGTCGTCATCGTCGACGAGACCTCGATGGTCTCGCTGTCGCTCATGGCCCGCCTGGTCGAGGCGGTCCGACCGTCGGCCCGGCTGGTCCTCGTCGGCGACCCCCAGCAGCTGGTGTCGGTCGAGGCCGGCGCCGTGCTCGGCGACATCGTCGGCGACGCCGTCCACGAGGGCTTCGACGCCGCCGCCCAGCCGGCGGACAGCATCGCCGCCGGCATCGTGGTGCTCCGCCACGTCCACCGGTTCTCGGGCGGCGTCGGCGACCTGGCCCGCGCCGTGGAGCACGGCGACGCCGACGGCGTGGTCGACCTGCTCCGGCAGGCACCGGAGGGCCTTGCCTGGCTCGACGCCGACGCCGCCGCCAGCGCGGACGCCGATGAGGCGATCCGCCGGGCCGTGCTCGGTCCCGCCACCGAGGTGGTGGAGGCAGCCCGGGACGGTGACCCACGGCGCGCGCTCGCCGCCATGCAGCAGGTGCAGCTGCTG
Organism: Acidimicrobiales bacterium; assembly: GCA_035764875.1. GTDB lineage: Bacteria > Actinomycetota > Acidimicrobiia > Acidimicrobiales > Salinilacustritrichaceae > Salinilacustrithrix. The sequence goes on from DASTYO010000204.1 coordinate 713, forward strand.
TGCGGCCACCGCCGGGGCCCGTACGGCGTGGCGACCTGGCGGTCCCGGATGGAGTCGTGGCTGCACGACGCCGTCGAGGGCTACCTCCCCCACGGCTGGTACGCCGGCCGGCCGCTGCTGGTGACCGAGAACGACTACGGCCTCGGGCTGTTCAACGGCGACACGGGCGTCGTGGTCGAGACGGCCACCGGCCTGCAGTGCGCGTTCGAGCGCCGGGGCGAGATCGTGCTCGTCAGCCCGGGCCGGCTGTCGGCGGTGGAGACGCTCCACGCCATGACGATCCACAAGAGCCAGGGCAGCCAGTTCGGCGAGGTCGTCGTGGTGCTCCCCGACGAGACGTCGCCGATCCTCACCCGCGAGCTGCTCTACACCGCCGTCACCCGCGCCGAGCGGTCAGTGACGGTCGTCGGCACCGAGGCCGCGGTGCGCGCCGCCGTCTCGCGGCCTGTGTCCCGAGCGTCTGGCCTGCGGGACCGTCTGTGGAACCAGGCAGCGGCGACGGAACAGAAGCCCACCGTTCCCTAGCCGCTGCCAGGTTCAGGTGCGGTGCTTGCGGATGAGCTCGACGACCTGCTCGCTGGCGTTGGCGTCGTCGCCCTGCTCCTCGAGGAGCTGGGCCCGGTCGGCCTCGGCGGCCTCCTTGGCCGCCTGCAGGTCGGCCTTCTCCATGGCCTTCTCGACGCCGTGCTCGTGGATGAACTCGGCCCACTCGACCAGCGCGCCGACCATCTCGTCCTCGGGGACGACGGCGACGTTGGTGCCCCGCACGAACAGGTGGCCCCGCTTGTTGCCGGCGGCGATGCCGATGTCGGCGTCGCGGGCCTCGCCCGGGCCGTTCACCACGCAGCCCATCACCGCGACCTGGAGCGGGATCTGGCGGTCGCCGAAGGCCCGCATCGCCTCCTCGGCGACGGCGATGACGTCGATCTCGGCCCGACCGCAAGACGGGCAGGCGATGAGGTCGACGTTCTTGCGCTCGCGCAGGCCCATGGCCTCGAGCAGCTGGCGGCCCGCCCTGGCCTCCTCGACGGGGTCGGCGGTCAGCGAGTAGCGGATGGTGTCGCCGATGCCCTCGGCGAGCAGGGTGGCGATGCCGGCAGTGGCCTTCACCAGGCCGGCGGGCGGCGGGCCGGCCTCGGTGACGCCGAGGTGGAGGGGGAAGTCGACCTCGTCGGCGAGGAGCCGGTACGCCTCGATCATCAGCGGCACCGAGGAGGCCTTCACCGAGATCTTGATGTCCTCGAAGCCCACCTCCTCGAAGTACCCGATCTCCATCTTCGCCGACTCGACCATGGCCTCGGGGGTGACCTTGCCGCCGTACTTGTCGTACAGGGCGGGGTCGAGGCTGCCGCCGTTGACGCCGATGCGGATGGGCACGCCCCGGTCCTTGGCCTCCATGGCCACGGCCTTGATGTGCTCGGGCTTGCGGATGTTGCCCGGGTTGAGGCGCAGGCAGTGGACGCCGGCCTCGAGGGCTTCGAGGGCCCGCTTGTACTGGTGGTGGATGTCGGCGACGATCGGCACCGGCGAGCGGGGCACGATGCGGGCCAGGCCCTCGGCGGCCTCGGGCTCGTTGCAGGTGCAGCGCACGATGTCGCAGCCCGCCGCGGCCAGCGCGTAGATCTGCTGGAGGGTGGCCTCGTGGTCGGCGGTCTTGGTGACCGTCATCGACTGCACGGTGACGGGGGCGCCACCGCCGACGGGCACGTCGCCCACCATGATCTGGCGGGTCGGGCGGCGGGGGTAGCTGGACTCGCCGATCTCCACGGTTGCTCCTACAGCGAGACGGGGTCGATGAGGTCGAGGTAGATGGTGGTGACGCCGAGCATCACCAGCAGGACGAACACGGCGTAGACCACCGGCAGCAGCTTGGCCATGTCGACGTGGTAGCGCTCCCGTCCCGGCCGCAGGGCCTCGCGGATGCGCTCGTAGGTGGCGATCACCACGTGGCCGCCGTCGAGGGGCAGCACCGGCAGCAGGTTGAAGATGCCGATGGTGATGTTGATGCCCACGAAGAAGAGCAGGAACCCGAGCAGGCCGTTCTCGGTGAGATCGGCGCCGATGCGCACCGCGCCCACGATGGAGATGATGCGGCCGTCGTCGGGCGACTCGGTGACCTCCGGCCCGCCGCCGCCGCTCGTCGGCACCTCGACCTGGGTGGAGTCGTCCTGGCCGTCGGCGATGTCGCCGATGAACTCGACCGGGTTGAACGACCCGATGAACCCGAGGGTGGCTGTGGTCTGGTCCCAGAAGTCACCGGCGGCGGCGCCGACGGCCCGCACCGGGCCCACCGTGGTGGTGACCAGGTCGCGGCGGATGCCGAGCATGCCGAGCCGGGGCTCGTCGGGGTTGCGGCCGACCTCGACCGGCACCTCGAAGGTGCGGCCATCTCGCTCGACGACGAGGAGGACGTCCTCGCCCGGCTGCTCGGAGATGGTCTCGGCGAACTCGGTGAACGTCTCGTGTTCGACGCCGTCGAGCAGCAGGACCCGATCGCCCTCCTCCAGGCCCGCGTCGGCGGCCGCGCTGCCGCGGACGACCTCGGCGACCTCCCACTCCTTGTCCTCGGTGAGGCTGCCGCCCGGCACGCCGACGAACGCGTAGAGCACGAACAGCAGCAGCAGCGCCTGCAAGAAGTGCATCGTGGAGCCGGCGACCGCGACGGCCATGCGCCGGGGGTAGGTGGCCTGGCGGTACGTCCTGGCCTCGTCCTCGGGCGGCACCTCGTCGAGGTTGTTCATCCCGATGACCTTCACGTAGGCACCGGCCGGGATGACCTTCAGGCCGTACTCGGTCTCGCCCCGACGGAACGACCAGATCTTGGGCCCGAAGCCGATGAAGAACTCGGTGACCTTCATCCCGCCCCACCTGGCGGCCAGGTAGTGGCCGAGCTCGTGCAGGAAGATCATCAGCACCACGCCGAGGACGACCACGAGGGGCGCCCAGCCGCCGGCGATGCCCAGCCAGGCGACGAGGCCGGCGAGGATGGCGAGGCGCCACGGGCTGCTGCCCTCGGCCTGATCGGCCTTGCGCCCCGGAGGGGGAGGCGGGGTGGCCGGTTGCCGCTGGTGGAGATCGGTCACTCAGGTGTTCCTCTCGTCGACGAGAGCGGTCGCCAGCCGACGGGCGTCGGCATCCGCACCGAGGACGTCGTCGAGGGTGCTGGCGGTCCCTCCATCATGCCGGTCGAGGACCGCCTTCAGGACGTCGGGGATGTCGACCCAGCGGATCCGGCCGTCGAGGAAGGCCTGCACGGCGACCTCGTTGGCGGCGTTCAGCGTGGCGGGCGCGAGGCCGCCGGCCCGCCCGGCCAGGTAGGCGAGGTCGAGGCACGGGAAGGCCTCGCGGTCGGGCGGCTCGAAGTCGAGCCGGGACAGCGACGACCAGTCGATGGGGCCGAACGGCGTGGTGATGCGGTCGGGGTGCGCGAGGGCGTAGCCGATGGGCAGGCGCATGTCGGGCATCGACAGCTGGGCGATGGTGGCGCCGTCGGTGTAGGTGACCATCGAGTGCACCACCGACTGCGGGTGCACGACCACGTCGATGCGGTCGAAGTCGATGCCGGCCTCGTCGGCGAACAGCTCGTGGGCCTCGATGACCTCGAGCCCCTTGTTCATGAGCGTGGAGGAGTCGACGGTGATCTTGGGGCCCATGCTCCACGTGGGGTGGGCCAGGGCGTCGTCGACGGTGACCTCGGCGAGCTCGGCCCGGCTCCGGCCGCGGAACGGCCCGCCCGACGCGGTGAGCACGATCTCGTGCACCCGCCGGCCCTCGCTGCCCCGCAGGCACATGTGCACGGCGCAGTGCTCGGAGTCGACCGGCACGAGCTCCGCGCCCGGGGTGCGGCGGGCCTCGCGCACGACGGGGCCGGCGGCGATGAGGGACTCCTTGTTGGCCAGCGCCAGCCGCCGGCCGGCCTGCAGCGCCCCGAGGGTGACCGGCAGGCCGGCGAAGCCCACGACACCGTTCACGCACACGTCGGCGACGCCGCTGATGGCGGCCAGCGCGTCGGGGCCGGCGACGACCTCGGTGCCCGCCGGCACGGAGGCCTCGAGCTCGGCGGCGCGCGACGCGTCCGCGATGGCGACGACCCGGGGGCGCACGGCCTTGGCCTGCTGGACGAGCGTCTCGACCGACGAGCCGGCGCCGATGGCGACCACCTCGAAGCGGTGGGGCTCGGCGGCGACGACCTCGAGGGTCTGCGTGCCGATGGAGCCGGTGGACCCGGCGATGGAGACCGTCGTCACCGGGCCAGGCTACCGGCGTCTCAGACGAAGAAGTCGGAGAGCCTGGCCACGTAGTACACGGCCGGCAGCACGAACAGCAGGGCGTCGAAGCGGTCCATGAGGCCGCCGTGGCCGGGGAGCACCGCGCCCATGTCCTTGATGCCCAGGTCGCGCTTGATCATCGACTGGGCGAGGTCGCCGAAGGGGGCGGCGACGGCGACGGCGAGGCCGAGCTTGAGCCCGTCGCCCAGGCCGTCGAAGGGCCCGGAGACGAACCCGTAGATGACCGCCACCGTGATGGCGGCGATGCAGCCGCCGAGGAGGCCCTCGATGGTCTTGTTGGGGCTCGCCTCGGACAGCGGGGAGCGGCCGGCGCTGCGGCCCACGAAGTACCCGCCGACGTCGTAGCCGACCGTGGCGATGATGGCCCCGAACAGGATGCCGACGCCCGGGTCGCCGATGCCCTCGCCACCCCGCACGCCGAGCAGGGCGGTGGCGAAGGAGCCGAACATGCCGACCCAGGCCACCCCGAGCAGGGTGACGCCGACGTTGAGCGTGGCCTGTCCGTGCCCGGCGCCCACGAGGAACCAGAGCAGCGAGAACGCGGTGACGAGCGCGAGCGCCACCGGGATGGCGGCTTCGCCGCGGTGGTAGGTGCCGAGCACCATGCCCGCGGTGCCGACGATGCCGAGCAGGGCGGCCGGCTGGTAGCCGAGCTCACGCAGCTTGGTGAACAGCTCGGCGACGGCGAAGGTCACCACGGCGGTGACCAGGATCGCGGCGGTGGCCGGGCCGAGGGCGAACAGGACGCCGGCGACAACGAGGAAGCCGACGCCGACGATGACCGCCTGGCCGAGGTCGCGGTCGCCGCCCACGCCGTCGCGGCGGGCGGGGCGTGGCGGGGCAGCGTTCCCGGGGGTGACCCGGCCGCCGCCCACGACGATCTTGCGCGGGCCGGTGGCGCCTGCGACCAGCTCGTCGCCGTAGCCCTGGTCCGCGTCGCCGTAGGCCGGCGACTCGGCGTAGCCGTACTCGTCCTCGTAGCCGTAGTCCTCGTCGGCGTACCCGCCGGCCACGCCGGTCTCGGCGTAGGCGCCGGGTGCGGCCGGGGCGCCGGCGTCGAACACCGAGCGACCGCCGGCGGGCTGGTCGAGGTCGTCGAAGGTGAAGAACTCCTCCGGGTCCGGGCGCTCGGTGTCGAGCGCGCCGACGCGGGTGTCGTCGCCGCCGAAGCGGCTCAGGTCGTCGTCCTCGTGCCAGGCGTCGGTCTCGTCGCGCCAGCGGGGCCCGGTGCCGAAGCCGGCCCACTCGTCGTCGCCCCGGTCGTCGTCGAAGATCGTGCCCCCGACCGCGCTCACCTGGCCGGTGGGCGGCTCGGTCCAGTGGGGCAGCTCGGGCTGGGGCTCCTCGCTCGCCGACGACGACAGCGGGAAGCGCAGGACGGGCTCGGGCGCGTCGGGCGGCGGGGCGCCGGGCCGGTCGCCGGGTCGGGGCTCGCCGGGCGAGCGGCGGTGGGCGACGTCGTCACGCTCGAGCGCCTCGGCCGCCTCCTCGGCGCCGATGATGCGCACGCCCTCCGGGTCGGGTCGGTCCCGCTCGGGCCGGTCGTGTTCGTCAGTCATGGGCTGTGGCCTCCGGGTCGCTCAGACCTCGAGGAGCTCCTGCTCCTTCTGGTCCAGCGCCTTGTCGATCTCGGCCTCGCGGGCGTGGGTGACCTTGTCGAGCTCCTTCTCGGCCCGGGCCAGGTCGTCCTCGGACAGCTCGCCGTCCTTCTGGAGGGACTCGAGCTCCTGGCGGGCGGCTCGGCGCGCGTTGCGGATCTGGACGCGCCCGTCCTCGGCCTTCTGCTTGACGACCCGGACGTAGTCCTTGCGCCGCTCCTCGGTGAGCTGCGGGAAGTTCAACCGGATGATGGTGCCGTCGCTGGAGGGGTTCAACCCGAGGTCGGACTGCTGGATCGCCCGCTCGATGGCCCCGAGCGCGCCCTTGTCGAAGGGCGTGATGACCAGCGTGCGGGCCTCGGGCACGGCGAAGCCGGCCAGCTGCTGGAGCGGCACGTCGGAGCCGTAGTACTCCACGGGCAGCTTCTCGACCAGCGCCGGGGCGGCCCGGCCGGTCCGCACCGCGGCGAACTCCTCGCGCGTGTGGGCGACGGCCTTGCCCATCTTCGTGGTGGCGTCCTCGAGGATCATCGACACGAGCTCGTCACTCATCGTTCACCGCCGAGCAGCCTCGGTTTCGCGCAGATCACGAAACCAGCGTACCGATCGCCTCGCCCAGCAAGATGGACCGCACGTTGCCCGGGGTCATCAGGTCGAACACGAGGATCGGCAGCTCGTTGTCCATGCACAGCGTGATGGCGGTGGAGTCCATGACGCCCAAGCCCCGGTTGATGACGTCGAGGTAGGTGAGCGAGTCGAGCTTGGTGGCGTCGGGGTCGGTCCGGGGGTCGGCGGTGTAGATGCCGTCGACGCCGGAGTGGCTGCCCTTGAGGACCGCCTCGGCGTCGATCTCGACCGCCCGCAGCGCGGCGGTGGTGTCGGTGGTGAAGAACGGGTTGCCGGTGCCGGCGGCGAAGATCACCACCCGGCCCTTCTCCAGGTGCCGGATGGCCTTGCGCCGGATGTAGGGCTCGGCGACCTGGGCCATGTGGATGGCGGTCTGGACGCGGGTGGGCTGGCCCTTGCGCTCGAGGATGTCCTGGAGCGCGAGGGCGTTCATCACCGTGCCGAGCATGCCCATGTAGTCGGCCTGGGCGCGGTCCATGCCCTTGCCCGCGCCGGCCATCCCGCGCCAGAGGTTGCCGCCGCCGACGACGACGGCGACGTCGACGCCGACCCGGCGGCAGTCGAGGACCTCTTCGGCGATCTGGCCGACGGTGTCACCGTCGATGCCGAAGCCGGCCGGTCCGGCGAACGCCTCGCCGGACAGCTTCAGCAGGACCCGCTTCCAGCGGGTGCCGGACGTGGTGTCGTCGGTCGAGATGGTCAGCCCCCGACGACGACCTGCTCGAACCGCACGAGCTCGGCGTCGCCGAGGTGCTGCTCGATGCTGACCTTCTCGTCGCGGACGAACTTCTGCTCGAGGAGCACCTGGTCGCGGAACCAGCCGTCGAGGCGGCCCTCGACGATCTTGGCGAGGGCCTGCTCGGGCTTGCCCTCCTTGCGGGTGATGTCCTCGAGGGTGGTCCGCTCCTCGTCGATGGCCGCCTGGGGCACCTCGTCGCGGCGCAGGTAGGCCGGCTTGGTGAAGGCGATGTGGATCGACACGTCGTGAGCCAGCTCGGCGTTGCCGCCCGACAGCACGGTGATCACGCCGTTGACGCCACGGCCGTCCTGGACGTGCACGTAGGTGTCGACGACCTGGCCGGCCTCGACCGGCACCTGGGTGACGGTGCCGAGCTCGATGTTCTCCTTGAGGGTCACCTTGAGATCGTCGATGCGGCTGGTGAACTGCTCGACGGCACCCGGGCCCTCGGCGGCCACCGCGTCGGCGATGTCCTGGGTGAGGGTGACGAAGTCGGTGGACTTGGCGGAGAAGTCGGTCTCGGACTTCAGCAGCACGATGGCGGCCGCCGAGTCGGTCTGGGCGACGGCGACCACGCCCTCGACGTTCTCGCGGTCGGTGCGGGTGGCGGCCTTGGCCAGGCCCTTCTCGCGCAGCTTCTTGGCGGCGGCGTCGAAGTCGCCGTCGGCCTCCTGGAGGGCCTTCTTCGCGTCCATCATGCCGGCGCCGGTGGCCTGGCGGAGGGCTTGGACGTCCTTGGCGGTGAATGCAGCCATGGGGTGCTACGACTCCGTGTTCTCGAGGCCCGACTCGGACACGCCGGCATCGTCGGCGTCGCCGGCGGACGGGGCGGACTGCTGGGTGTCGGCGGCGCCGGCGGGATCGGGCTCGCCGGCGGCGCCGGCGGCGAGGATCTCCTCGGCCGGGGTGTCGACCTGGTCGGCCTCGGCGCCCGGGGTGGGCGACGCGGCGGCGGGAGCACCTTGGGCGCCGGCCGCAGCGGCCTCGGTCTGGGCGGCACCGGCCTGGCCGGCGGCAGGGGCGAAGGTGCCCGAAGCGGTGGGGGCGCCGGCGAGGCGGGCCTCGCGGGCCTTGGCCTCGGCGAGGGCCTGGCGGCGAGCCTCGGCCTGCTCCTGGGCGACCTTCTCCTCGTCGAGCAGGCCGCGGGTGGGCATCTCGGAGCGGCGCGACGCGATGTAGCGGCCCTCGGCGACGGCGTCGGCGATGACGCGGCACATGAGGGTGCCGGAGCGGATGGCGTCGTCGTTGCCGGGGATCACGTACTGGACGCTGTCGGGGTCGCAGTTGGTGTCGACCACGGCGACGATCGGGATGCCGAGCTTGTTCGCCTCGGTGACCGCGATGTGCTCCTTCTTGGTGTCGAGGATGAACACCGCGTCGGGCTGGCGCTCCATGGTGCGGATGCCGGAGAGGTACTTCTCGAGCTTGGCCAGCTCGCGGCTCTTCTGCAGGGCCTCGCGCTTGGGCATCGCCTCGAACTCGCCCGAGCTGCGCTGGCGCTGCAGCTCCTGCATCTTCCCGACCCGCTTCGACATGGTCTGGAAGTTGGTGAGCATGCCGCCGAGCCAGCGGTGGTTCACGTACGGCATGCCGCACTTCTCGGCGTAGGACTGCACGGCGTCCTGGGCCTGGCGCTTGGTGCCGACGAAGAGGACGGTGCCGCCGCCGGCGACGAGGTCGCGGACGAAGGCGTAGGCGGTCTCGATGCGCTGGAGCGTCTGGTCCAGGTCGATGATGTAGATGCCGTTGCGCTCGCCGAAGATGAAGCGCTTCATCTTCGGGTTCCAACGGCGGGTCTGGTGACCGAAGTGGACTCCGGCCTCCAGCAGCTGCTTCATGGTGACGACGGCCACCGGCTTCTCCTCTGCTTGCCCCTCGGTTGCACTGCGGCCGGGCCGGCGCCGGACCCCGGGTGGGGCGGAGGCGACCGTGGGGTGACCCGACCGGTGATGTTGGACTCGGACCGCGCGGGTGCGCAGACCGTCGGAGCAGTCTACGGAGCCGGGCACGGTCGCGGAAACCCGTCACGCCGAGGCGAACATCGCCAGCGCGGCCCCGTCGGTGGCGCCGGCGACCAGCTCGGGCACGACGGCGTCGCCCACGGCGTCGAAGAGGCTCTGGCACGCCGGCGGCAGGCCGGCGAGGGCGAGCTGCAGCTCGCGGGTGGTGGCGCTCGAGCCGGGCAGGGCGGCGTGCGCCCCCGGCCCGGCGGCCTCGGTGATCGCCGACGGGTGGCCCGCCACGTCGGTCTTGTCGGCCGTGACCACGAGGTCGCCCCGGGCGCCCACCGTGCGGAACGAGACGCCCTCGGGGATGCCCTCGGCCCGCAGCCGGTCGATGAACGCCGAGCTCTCGGCCATCTGCCGCACCGCCGTGGAGTGCGGGTCGACCTCGACGTCGAAGGCGTCCCGCACCATGGCCACGTGGGGGCCATGGGACTGCTCGGTGAGCACCGCCATGGTGGCGAGGTCGGCCCCGCTGTGCGGGGTGCCGAGGGTGACCACCTCCCCCAGCGCCTCGAGCCCGCCCGGGCGGCCCTCGAGCTCGAGGAGGGCGGCGCGCACGACGAGTCCGCCCATGCTGTGGGCGTACAGGTCGACCGGCAGCCCGGGACGCGCCGCGGCGACCTGCTGCACGAGGTCGGCCAGCTCGCGCGCCCGCGCCTCGAGGTCGTCGAGCGTGTCGACCGCCCCGTACGGGGCGGCGGTGACGTCGGCGAGGGCGGGATGGAGCCCGTCAGCGGGGACCCGGCCGCCGCCGTAGCGGTACCGCAGGACGTCGGCCCGGTCGTACCCGAGGGCGTCGACGTCGACCTGGTCGATCGACGCCTCGTCGCTCGTGGAACCGAGGCCGCCGACGAGGAGCGCCACGCGCTCGTCCGCCGGTGGCGGCGCCGCCACGGATGCGGGAGTGCACCGCTGGCGGAGGTGGCGCACGACGGTTCGGACGACGTTCTCGACGACGCTGAGGGGCTGGATCTCCTCCCAGGTGTGCCAGGTCGCGAGGACGACGTCGGCGTACCGCCCGACGAGGGGCGCGGCGTGCTCGACCGCCGTGCTCCACATGCGCCGCAGCAGGCCCGGCCGCTGCGCCTCCACCAGCTCGCGCAGGGCGGCGTGCTCGCGGAGCAGCCCGGCGTCGGTGGGCGGCAGGGGCTCGGCGTGGGGCACGAGGCGGACGTCGACGATGCGGGGGTCGAAGAGGCCGGCGGGGTCGAGGTAGGCGTCGCCGTCGCGCGCGCCGAGGTGGAACCCGATGCCGCCCGTGCCCATGACGTCGCCCTGCGCGACCTGCTGGCCGCGGCGGACGCTGACGTCGGCGAGGAACGAGTACGAGGTGCGCAGGCCGTCGGCGTGCAGGACGGTGACGTGGCGGGTGCCGGCGACCACGCCGGCGAAGACGACGAGGCCGTCGGCCGTCGCCCGCACCGGCGTGCCCGGCGGGAGGTCGTAGGTGAGGCCACGGTTGCCCGGGCCGAACGGGGTGGCCGGCGGACGGAACGGGTCGACGACCGGCGCGTCCACCGGCGGGAGGTGGGCGACGTCGTCCGGCGGTCGGGACCCCGCGGCGGCCGGTTCGGCCAGCACGCCGGCGAGCAGGACGGGTGGGAGGACGACCGCGACGAGGGCAGCGACGACGCGGGACGTCGCCGGGCGCGCAGTGCGCAGGGACATGGGTGCTTCCCCTCGGCTCGACGACCGGCGTCACGCGTGGCGGCCGGTCGGTGCTCGGGGGAAGTGGGCGGTGGCGCTCGGCGGCGCCGGCGGGCCTGGCTAGACCGGCTCGCGGTGGGCCGCCTGCATGCGCGACCGCAGCTGCAGGATGGCCTTGGTGTGGATCTGGCAGACCCGGGACTCGGTGACCCCGAGGACCTCGCCGATCTGCGCCAGCGTCAGGCCCTCGTAGTAGTAGAGGGTGAGGACGACCTTCTCCCGCTCCGGGAGCCGGTTGATGGAGTCACCCAGCAGGGCCCGCATCTCCTGGACCTCGAACAGGTCCCCCGGGCCCTCCTCGTCGGATGCCACGGTGTCGCCGAGCGTGGCGCCGCCCTCGCGGTCGCTGGAGCCCACGAACTCGTCGAGGGCGGCGACGCCCACGAAGGAGATCTTCGACAGCGAGGTCTGCAGCTGCTCGCGGGTCATGTCGAGCTCGGTGGCGAGCTCGTCCTCGGTGGGCGTGCGGTGGAGCTCGCTCTCGAGCTTGGCGTACGCCTTCTCGATCTGGCGGGCCTTCGCCCGCACCGACCGGGGCACCCAGTCGATGGCGCGCAGCTCGTCGAGGATGTTGCCCTTGATGCGCGAGATCGCGTACGTCTCGAACTTGAAGCCCCGCTCGGGCTCGAACTTGTCGATGGCGTCGATGAGCCCGAACAGCCCGTAGGACACCAGGTCGGCCTGGTCGACGTTCTGGGGCAGGCCCACCGCCACGCGGCCGGCGACGTACTTGACCAGCGGCGAGTAGTGGACGATGAGCTGGTCGCGCGCTCGTCGGGATCCGCTGTCCTTGTACTGCGACCAGAGGCGGTCGATGTCTGCGGAGGCGAGTTCGGTCACGAGCGACCCTTGGCACGTGGGTGGGTGGCGGCCACCACCGCCTGCAGACGGCTGGCGCTGACGTGAGTGTACCGCTGCGTGGTGGACAGGTCGCTGTGGCCGAGCAGCTCCTGGACCGCCCGCAGGTCGGCCCCGCCGTCGAGCAGGTGGGTGGCGAAGGTGTGGCGCAGGGCGTGGGGGTGGGTGGGCTCGACCGCCCGCCGGTCGAGGATGCGCCGGCAGTCGCGAGGGCCGAGCGCCCGGCCCCGCAGGTTGAGGAACACCAGCTCGGGCGGCGACTCGGCGGTGGCCAGCTGCCGGCGGCCGCTGCGCAGCCACTCGCCCAGCGCGTCGACCGCGCCCGGGGTGAGCGGCACCTGGCGCCACTTGCTGCGCTTGCCGAGGACCCGGACGGTGCCGGCGGCGAGGTCGACGTCGTCGATGCGCAGCCCGCACACCTCGGCCACCCGCAGGCCGCTGCCGTAGAGCAGCTCGATGACGGCGTCGTCGCGGATGCGCCGGTGCGGAGGGTCGTCGTCGAGGGCGGCCGGGGGCTCGTCGAGCAGGACGTCGAGCTCGTCCTGGCGGAGCACCCGCGGGAGGCGGCTGCCGCCGGACGGGGCCCGCAGCCCCACGGTGGGATCGGCGTCGACCACGCCCCGGCGGAGCAGCCAGCCGAAGTAGCGGCGCAGGGCGGCGACCCGGCGGGCGATGGTGGATGCGGCGAGGTCGCGCGTGGCGAGCTGGGCGACCCAGCGGCGGACGTCGCGCCGGGTGACCCGGTCGGGGCCGTCGAGCTGCAGCCGCTCGGCGAACTCGACGAACGCGCCCACGTCGTGCGCGTAGGCGGCTGCGGTCGCCGGGGCTGCGTCGGTGAGCGACGCCGTGAACTCCTGCACCTGCCACGCCATCCGGCCACCGTACCCAGGATCGACCGGGCGCTGGTGACGCCGGTCATGACACCACCGCCTCGTAGCCGCCGGGCACCCGGCGGGCCCGGCCGGCGGCCTCGAGCCGGGCGAGGGCGGTGAGGGCCTCGACCACCCCGACGCCGGCGGCATCGGCCACCCGCTCGGCGCTGACCGGCGCCGGGGAGAGCACCGCGGCCACCGCGGCGGTGGCCGGGTCGGCAGGCTCGTCGACGCCGGAGCCGGCCCTGACGCCTGACCGGCCCGAGCCGAGCGGCGCGCCGGCGCCGACGGCGACGAGCACGTCGGTGACGTCGCGCACGAGCGTGGCGCCCTCGGTGATGAGCCGGTTGGTGCCGGCCGAGTGCTCGGTGAGCACCGGCCCGGGGACGGCCAGCACCGGGACGCCCCGGTCGAGCGCCTCGCCGGCGGTGAGCATCGAGCCGCCGCGGTCGCGCGACTCGACCACCACGACGGCCCGGGACAGGGCGGCGATGATGCGGTTGCGGGCCGGGAACCGCCAGCGCTCGGGCGGCCGACCCAGGGGGGACTCGCTGACCAGCGCCCCCTCGGCCGCCACCCGCTGCCAGAGGTCGTGGTTGCGGTGCGGGTACACGTGGTCGAGGCCGGAGCCGACCAC
>DASTYO010000205.1:0-8082 GCA_035764875.1 Acidimicrobiales bacterium
GCTTCCACCACCGATTGCTCCACCACTACGGCTGGCGCCTGACCATCCACGACGGCCACTGGACCGCCACCGACCCCCACGGCACCCACTGGACCGGACGACCAACCCCGCTCCCCGACACCCGCGGCGACCCACCCTGACACGTGCCGGCGCACGCCGACCCGACCGCCCCACGGCTCGACCACCCTCGCGAGCCGTCCGACTCCATTCACCTCTCCTCCACCCCAGTTGCCGCGTGACCTGACCCACCACCGGTCGGGTCACCGGCGCGCCCGCGCTCGAGGTCTTCCTGCCGAGGTCGTTCCGGCGCGAGCTCGGCATGACCGTGCCAGCATCTGGCCATGCCGACCACCCCGGACGAGCGGGGACCGACCGGTCCCGCCCTGTGGTCGAACCCGGCGGAGTGGGCGGCGCTGCGCACGCCGGCCGGCTGTCCCATCTGCCAGGCAGGACGGCCGCGTGACGTGCTGGTCGAGCTGGCGACCTGCTGGGTCACCGGTGGATCTGAGGCGCCGCTCCCCGGCTACGTGTGCGTGGTCGCGCGCGAGCACCACAACGAACCCTTCGAGATGACCGCCGACGAGCAGGCACGGTTCTGGCAGGAGGCGATGGTCGTGGCGGGGGCGGTGGCTCGCGTCGTGCGACCGGTCAAGCTCAACTACGAGATCCACGGCAACACGCTCCCCCACCTGCACCTGCACGTCTTCCCCCGGCACGTGGACGATCCCTTCGCCGGCGGGCCCATCGATCCGAGTCGAGCGGGGTGCACTCGCACGGAGGAGGAGCTGAACGCGCTCGCGGAGGCAATCCGAGCGGAAGGCCGACCCACCTCATCGGGAGGGGACGAGCAGGTGCACGTGCGCGTCTCGGCGGCGACGCTCTCGACGCCGGACGTTCCGCGGCTCGCAGCGTTCTACGAAGCGCTGCTCGGCTGGCGGCGGGTCGACGACTCGCCCGGCTGGGTGCGCCTCCGGTCGCCGGCGGGAGGACCGGGGCTGTCGTTCCACCACGACGACCGGTTCCGCCGGCCCACGTGGCCGAGCAGCCGCGGCGAGCAGCAGGCACATGCCCACCTCGACATCGCGACCGACGACGTCGAGGCCGCGGTGGCTCGAGCCGTCGGGCTGGGTGCGAGGGTGGCGCACCATCAGCCGCAGCCCGGCGTCCGGGTGCTCCTCGATCCGGACGGCCGCCCCTTCTGCCTCTTCGCCGGCGCGGCGCACGGCGAGCACGACCTCGTCGACTGGCACGGCGTCGTCCAGGACGCGGACGAAGGCTGACGAGCAGCCGCCGGTTCAGCCGTGGAGGCGCTCGAACGCGTCGGTGGGGAGCGTGAAGGTGAACGTGGCGCCGGCGCCGACGTCGGAGGACGCGGTGAGCTCGCCGCCGTGGGCCTCGACCAGGCCGCGGCTGATCCACAGGCCGAGGCCGGTGCCGGTGGGCCGGCCGTGGTCGCGTCGGAAGAACTTGGTGAACACCCGGGGCAGGTCGTCGGTGGGGATGCCCTCGCCGCGGTCGGTGACGGACACCGCCACGAGGTCGCCGTCCAGGCGGGCGGTGACGGTCATGCCCTTCGGGTCGCCGTACTTGGCAGCGTTCTCGACCAGGTTGGTGAGCACCTGCTCGAGCTTGTCGGGATCGGCGTAGACCTGTGGGACGTCGGGGTCGACCCGCACCTCGCACTCGAGCGCGGGGTACGACAGGCGCACCTTGTCGACGACCGTCTGCGCCAGCGCCGCGACGTCGACGAGCTGGCGGCGCAGCACCAGGCGGCCGGTCTCCAGGCGGCTGATGTCGAGCAGCTCGGTGACCAGGCGGGTGACGCGGTCCGCGTCGTGGTGCACCTGGCTGAGCATCTCGCGCTTCTTGTCGTCGTCGATGCGCTCCCACCGGTTGAGCATCAGCGAGACGTAGCCCTTCACCGAGGTGAGGGGCGAGCGCAGCTCGTGGGACACCGTGGACACCACCGCGATGCCCGAGCGGTCGCCCACCGGGCGCAGGCAGAGCACCGCGCTGCCGTCCTCGCCGCGACGGCAGGTGACCGTGGCGGCCACGTCGGAGCCGTCGGCGTGGGTGAAGACGAGCTCGACCTCCTTGCCCGGCTCGGGCCAGGCGTCGTCGCCCAAGGGCTCGCCGAGCGCGTCGCGCACGCCCAGCGCCGACGCAGCCGGTCCGCCGTCGCGCCCGGCCACCGGTCCGAGCAGCGCCTCGGCGGCGGCGTTGGCGGTGCGCACCCTGCCGTCGGCATCGAGCACCAGCACGCCGTCGGGCAGCTGGTCCCAGTCGGGCGTGGTCACTGCGCCGCTCCCCGGCGCTGCCGGGCTGCCTCGAAGGCGATCACGGTGCCCGTCATCGCGACGTTGAGCGACTCGACGTGGCCGGCCATCGGGATCCGCACGGCGAGGTCGGCGGCGGCCACCAGGTCGGCGGGGAGGCCGTGGGCCTCGTTGCCGAGGAGCACGGCGACGTCGCCGCGCAGGTCGGCGTCGTCGAGGTCGACGGCGGCGCCGAGCGCCGTCGCGACGACGGTCATGCCCGCCGCTCGCAGGCGCGCCAGCGCGTCGTCGGCCGGGCCGGCGAGCACCACCGGCACCCGGAAGATCGACCCCGCCGACGCCCGGACGCACTTGGGGTTCCAGAGGTCCACCGCATCGGCGCAGGACACTACCGCCGAGGCACCGCTGGCCTCGGCGACGCGGAGCAGCGTGCCGGCGTTCCCGGGATCGGCCACGCCGACCAGCACCAGCACCAACCCGCGCAGCACGTCGTCGCCGACGGGGCCCGGCAGCGCGGCGAGCGCGGCCACCGGCTGCGGGGTGACCGGCGACGTCGCCTTGGCCAGCGCGCCTGCGGCCACGTCGCGCACCGGCACCCCGGCCGTGCGCGCTGCGTCGAGGACGTCGCCGGGCGCGCCGGGCTCGGCGTAGACCTCGACGACGTCGACGCCGGCTGCGAGCGCCTCGGCCACCAGCGTGGGGCCGTCGACGACGAACTGCCCGGACTCCAGACGCGCCCTACGGCGCCCCGAGAGGCGCCGTAGGTGCGTCAGCGCTGCGGACCGCGGTCCGAGCACCTCAGGGTGCGACACGGGCTGCGGCGGTCAGGCCGCGCCCTCCTGGCTGCCCAGGGCCTGGTCGGCCACGCCGACCAGCGCGCCGAAGGCGGCGGCGTCGGTGACGGCGAGGTCGGCCAGGTGCTTGCGGTCGACCTCGACCCCGGCCTCACGCAGGCCGGCGACGAACCGGGAGTACGTGGTGCCGTGGGTGCGGCAGGCGGCGTTGATGCGCTGGATCCAGAGCTTGCGCATCTCCCCCTTGCGGGCCCGACGGTCGCGGAACGCGTAGTCCATCGAGTGCATGACCTGCTCGTTGGCGGAGCGGAAGGTGCGGCTCTTGTTGCCGTAGTAGCCCTTCGCCCGGCCGAGTACCTGCTTGCGGCGCTTCTTGCTGTGGACGCCGCGCTTGACACGTGCCATCGGTCTGCTCCTCTCAGATCCCGAGCATGCGCTTGACGCGCTTCTCGTCGGACTTGCTCACGAGCTCGTCGCCCTTGAGGCGGCGCAGGCGCTTGGAGGTGAAGCGCTCGTTGCCGTGGTGGCGGTTGGCCTGGCGGCGCGTGACCTTGCCGCTGCCGGTCACCTTGAACCGCTTGGCCGACGTGCGGTGGGTCTTCATCTTGGGCATGGATCTTCCTTCATCTCGACGTCGTCTGGCGGACTGAGGGGCGTGGCCCCCGGCGTTCAGTCGGACGTGTCGGTGCTTGCGTCGGTGGTGGTGGGGGCCCCGGAGGCGTCTGCCGCCTCGGCCTCCTTGGCGGCGGCCTTGGCGGCCGCCTGGGCCTTCTTGTCCGGTCCGAGGACCATGGTCATCTGTCGGCCTTCGGTGCGGGCGGCGGTCTCGACCCGTCCCACGTGGGACGTGGCCTCGACCACCCGATCGAGGATCTTGCGCCCGAGCTCCGGGTGGGTCTGCTCCCGGCCCCGGAACATGAGCGTGACCTTGACCTTGTGGCCCTCCTCGAGGAAGTGGACCACCTTCTTGGTCTTGGTCTCGAAGTCGCCCGGCCCGATCTTGGGCCGGTACTTCATCTCCTTGATCGACGCACTGGAGCTCTTGCGACGAGATTCCTTCGCCCGTTGCGCCGCCTCGTACTTGTACTTCCCGTAGTCCATGATGCGACACACGGGTGGGTTGGCCTTGTCCGCCACCTCGACCAGGTCGAGGTCCTGTTGGCGGGCGATGGCCAGCGCCTCGGGCAAGGGCTTGATCCCGATCTGCTCACCGTCGGCGCCGACGAGGCGGACCTCGCGGGCGCGGATGCGGTCGTTGATGCGGGGCTCGTCAGCAGCTATCGCCGATCACTCCTCAAGTCGTCCGTTCCTCCTGTGGTTCGGAACTGTGCTGGTTCGGAACTGGGAAGCGAGGAAGCGGAGACCCGGCTCGGAGCGACCCCCACACGCAGAAGCGGACGTCCGAAGACGTCCGCCGCAGCACCGGCCGCCGCTGCCGGAGCAGCGACGGTGGTGGCTCCACGACCCGGGCGCACCAGCGGTGGCCGGGTGGGGGGCGGGCCCCACTTGCTCGATCAGTTGTGCCGACACTGTACCGAGTGGTGCGCCGGACGTGGCAAGTGCGCCAGGATCGGCTCCCGAGACGCGACGGAAGGAGCAGACCGTGTCATCGCTGTGGACACCCGGCGGCGAGGTGCCGATCGAGCGCGACCGCCCCTCTCCGCGACCCGACGAGCGGCCCCCGGACGCCCCCGGCGCCGGCACCCCCTCGAGCGAGGAGGCCATGGCGGCCCAGGCCGCCGAGCTCCAGCGCTTCCTGCTCGAGACGCCGGCCCAGGACGTCGTGGCCCAGCACGCCATGGGCCTGTACGAGCTGGCGGTGCTCCACCTCAGCCAGCCCGAGCCCCGCCTCGGCGACGCGCGCCTGGCCATCGACGCGCTGGCCGCGCTGCTCGACGGGCTCACCGGCCGACTCGGCGACGTCGGCCGCCAGCTGCGCGACGTCCTCCCCCAGCTGCAGATGGCCTTCGTGCAGCTCGCCGACCGGGCGGCCGGGGGTGCGGGCACCACCCAGGACGCACCGGAGGGCGAGCGGGAAACCTGACCGATCGGTCGGGGTCTGCGGCCCACCGCACGGGTAGGTTCGCGCCATCCGAGCGCGAGGGGGAGGTGGACCGTGGCCGATGTCGGGATGCGATCGGCGCAGCTGACGCTGGCCGACCACCTCAACGACCTGGTCGCGGTCTTCGACGACGACGGGCGCTGCGTCTTCCTCAACCGCACCGGGCGCCGCCTGCTGCGCCTCGACTCCGACGGCCCGGTCGACGTCCACATCGAGGACCTGCCCGCCGGCACCGAGCGCGAGCGCTTCGCCAACGTGCTCAGCGCGGTGCGCGCCGGCGACACCTGGACCGGGTCGATGTCGATGGCGTCGCCCATCACGGGCGAGTTCCCCACCCGCTCGACGCTGTGCCCGCTCGACCTCGACGGCTCCTTCGGGTACGGCTGGGTCGCCAAGGACACCACCACCGATCGCGACGTCATCCGCAGCCTGCGCCAGCGGGCCTTCTACGACCCGCTCACCGGCCTGTCCCACCGGTCCCTGTTCCTGGACCGCCTCGACCTGCTGCTGCGCCGGGTCTCCGACGACGCCGAGCCGGTGGCGGTGCTCTTCGTGACGCCCGACCGGTTCAAGGAGAAGGTCAACCGGTTCGACCAGAGCGCCGGCGACGTGCTGCTGAAGTCCATCGCCGGCCGCTTCCCCGAGTTCCTCGGTCCCGACCAGAGCGTCCACCGGTGGGGCGACGAGGACTTCGTGGTGCTGTGCGAGCACGTGCGCGACGACGCCGAGGCGCTCCAGGTCGCCGAGGCGGTCTCCGCCGCGTTCCGCGAGCCGTTCATGGTGGGCGACAACGTCGTGTTCCTCACCGCCTCGTGCGGCGTCGCCCTCGGCGTGCCCGGGAAGATGTCCACCGACGAGCTGATCCGCCACGCCGACGCCGCCGGCCAGCTCGCCCGCAACACGGGGGGCAGCATCCGGCTGTTCGACGAGGAGCTGCGGGCCCGGGCGATGCGCCGGGCCGAGCTCGAGGACGAGCTGTGGGGCGCGGCCGAGCGGGGCGAGCTCGTGCTGCACTACCAGCCCGAGGTCCTGCTGCGCACCAACCAGATCGTCGGCTGCGAGGCCCTGCTGCGCTGGCGCCACCCGGCGTGGGGGCTGGTGCCGCCCGGTGAGTTCGTCCCCATCGCCGAGTCCAGCAACCTCATCATCGAGCTCGGCGACTGGGTGCTGCGCGAGGCCCTCAGCCGGTGCGCCCGGTGGCAGGAGCGCTACGCCGGGCGCAACCCGCTCGTCGTCGCCGTGAACATCTCGGCCAAGCAGTTCGCCGCCGACGACTTCATCGAGAAGGTGGCCCGGGTGCTCCACGAGACCGGCGCCCGCCCCGGCAACGTGTGCCTCGAGATCACCGAGAGCGTGCTGCTCGACGACGCCGACGAGACCGTCGCCCGCCTCGACGAGCTCAAGGCGATCGGCGTGCACCTCGCCATCGACGACTTCGGCACCGGCTACTCGTCGCTGTCGTACCTGCGGCGGTTCCCGGTCGACATCTTGAAGGTCGACCAGACATTCGTCAGCGGCCTCGGCCACGACCCCGAGGACTCCGCCATCGTGCAGGCGGTGGTGCACATGGGCAAGGCGCTGCGCATGACCACGCTCGCCGAGGGCGTCGAGACCGCCCACCACGTCATCGAGCTGCGCGAGCTGGACTGCGACGTGGCCCAGGGCTTCCACTTCGCCCGCCCGGTGGCGGCCGAGCAGTTCGAGGCCCTCCTCGACGCCGGCGACGACTGGCTGTCGACGTCGACCGGGTAGGGCTCAACCCTTCTGGATCGACCACGCCTCCCACCGGCCGAGCCGGCCGGCGATGATGTCGAAGCGGACCGGGGCGCCGACGTCGATGGTGCGGGTGCCGTCGGCGATGCCCGTGCAGTGGAAGTGGTACGTGGTGCCGTCGTCGCCGGTGATCTCACCCAGGCCCCGGTCGTCGTCGAAGCTCGACACGGTGCCGCTGCGCGAGCCGAGGGTGGCGATGGGCATGCCCGGAACCTAC
Organism: Acidimicrobiales bacterium; assembly: GCA_035764875.1. Taxonomy (GTDB): domain Bacteria; phylum Actinomycetota; class Acidimicrobiia; order Acidimicrobiales; family Salinilacustritrichaceae; genus Salinilacustrithrix. The sequence goes on from DASTYO010000205.1 coordinate 7,123, forward strand.
CCGTGGCTCAGTGGACGATCTTGGAGAGGGGGACCTCGAGGATGTCGCTGGCGCCGGCGTCGACGAGGGCGGGGATCAGCACGTTGATCTGGTTCTTCGGCACGACGGTCTCGACGGCGTAGCCACCGCCGCCGTACAGCTCGTTCACCGTGGGCGCCTTCATCGACGGGATGATCTCGATCACCTTGTCGAGGTCGCCGGCGCCGACGTTGAGCTTCACCAGCACCTTGCCCCGGGCCTCGAGGGAGCCGTTGAGCAGCGTGAGCAGCTGGCCCATGGCGTGGGCCTTCTCGGGGTCGGCGAAGCTGGCCGGGTTGGCGAGCAGCTCGGTGTAGCTGGTGAGGATCGTGTCGATGATCTTCAGGCCGGCGGCCCGCAGGGCCCGACCGGTCTCGGTGATGTCGACGACGCAGTCGACGATGTCGGGCACCTTGGCCTCGGTGGCGCCGTAGGAGAGGCGGATGTCGGCCTCGATGCCCTTGTCGCGGAAGAACCGCTCGGTGAGCTGCGGGTACTCGCTGGACACCCGGACGCCCTGGGGCAGGTCGGCCACCGACTGGTAGGGCGAGTCCTGGGGCACGGCGACCACGATGCGGACCGGGTTCGACGTGGCCTTCGAGTACCGCAGCTCGCCCAGGCTGACCACGTCGCTGCTGGTCTCCTCGACCCAGTCACGGCCCGAGATGCCCAGGTCGAACAGGCCCTCGGACACGTACCGCGGGATCTCCTGGGGGCGCAGGATGCGCACCTCGTCGATGCGGGGGTCGTCGACGGTGGCCTTGTAGTCGACGCTGCTCGACCGGTTGACCTGGAGGTCGGCGTCGGCGAACAGCTCCAAGGTCGCCTTCTCGAGGGACCCCTTCGGCAGGACGAGCTTCAGCACGTGGCGAGGCTACGGGGGGCCCGGAACTCCGGCCGAATCCGTTGCGCTCGCCCGCCGGGGAAACTGGCAGCGACTGC
>DASTYO010000206.1:0-10880 GCA_035764875.1 Acidimicrobiales bacterium
TGGCGGTGGCGGTGGTCATGAGATGGGCTCCATGGGTTCCGGGGTGGGGTGGGTGGGGATGGGGGTGATGGACTGGTCGATCAGGTCGAGCACGGCGCCGTAGGCGTCGACCCGGCCCTCGCGGATGGCGCGGGCGAGCGGGCCGTCACCGGTGCCGAGGGCCTGCACGGTGGCGACCACGTTGGCGGGGACGGCGCACGTGAGGTCGACGCACGACGCCTCGGAGACGGTGGGTCGGATGGGGTCGACGAGCGGGGCCAGCGCCGGCTGCTCGTCCCCGGCGAGCGCAGCGGTGACGGCACCACAGTGAGTGTGACCGAGAACGATCACGGTGTCGACGTCCAGGTGCTCCACGGCATAGGTGAGGCTGGCAACCGCCTCGGGGGTGGCGATGTTCCCGGCGACGCGCACGACGAACAGCGAGCCCGGCGGGAGGTCGAAGAGGCGGGCGGGGGACACCCGCGCGTCGGAGCACGTGAGCACGGCCGCGACCGGACGGTGCTCGGGGACGGCGCCGTCGGTGGAGGCCTCGGCGGCGGCCCGGGCCCGGGCGTGGGCCTCGTGCAGGAGCGTGGGGAGGGGCATGGTGCGTGAATGTACGGATGATCGGATGGCCTGTCAAGTACCCCCCAGGGTATCAGCAGGTAGGCTGCCGCCCATGCAGTTCCCCGCCACCGTCACCAAGGACGTCCACGTCCGGCTCCGCCGCATCGAAGGCCAGGTCCGGGGCCTCCAGCGCCTCATCGACGAGGGCGCGGAGTGCCAGGACATCGTCACGCAGCTCGCGGCGGTGCGGGGCGCGCTCGACCGCGTCGGCTTCAAGCTCATCAGCTCGGCGCTCCAGCACTGCACCGTGGAGCCCGACGGCGACATGGACGTGGCCGAGCTGGAGAAGCTCTTCCTGAAGCTGGCCTGAGCGGCGGCGCTCAGCCGGCCCGCTCGACGAACGCGACGAGGCCTTCGAGGCCGAGCTCGCCCGACGACCGGGCGAGCACGTCGCCCTCGGCGTCCACGAGCACGAGGTACGGGTAGCCCGAGAGGCCGTACGCGCCGCCGGCCTGGTACCGCTCGTCGTCGAGGATGGTGGGCCCGGTCCAGCCCTCGCGCTCGATCCACGGCGCCGGCGGGTAGTTCGGCTGGTTCTCGTCCGTGCCGGTGAGCACGATGATCGGTCGGACGTCGTCGAGCTGACCCTGCTCCGCCATCGTGACGAGGTTGGGCAGCTCGGCCTGGCAGTGCGGGCACCAGTGCGCCAGGAAGGCCAGCAGCGTGGGCTCGTCGCCCTCGAAGTCGACGTCGATGGGCGTGCCGTCCGGCGACACGCCCTCGAGCGTGGGCGCGGGCATGCCGACGGCCGGGTCGTCGCCGCTGGCCGGCAGCTCCGGGAGCGGGTCGCCGCGGACGGTGATGCCGGCGGTGGCGAGCGCTTCGCCGTCGCTCCCGCCGTCGTCACCGCTGGAGAGGAGCACGGCCACGCCGATGGCGATGATCGCGACCACGGCCACGACCGCGAACGGGAGGAGCGACCGGCGCGGCGGAGCGCTGGCCGCGGTGCGGTGCTCGGCGGCGGCACGGGCCCGGTTGGCGCGGTTCTTGGGGCTGCTCATCGGATGCTTCCTTCGAGGGGGATCTCGGGTCGATCGTACGGGGAGGGTGTGGTGGCCGGGCCGCGACGGTCCGTGCGGTCGAGCAGCAGCAGCAGCCCGATGAGCCCGAAGGCCACGGTGGCGAGGCGGGGGATGGTGAAGAACCCGAGACCCTCGACCCAGCGGACCGTGCAGGGAACGGTGGCGGCGCAGGCGCCCGAGTCGAGCGAGGGCCACGTCTCGATCGTCACGTGCCAGAGGTTGACGGTGAGGCCCAGCCCGACGATCGCCAGGCCGGCGACCCGGAGGTCCGGGCTGCCGCCGGGTCGAAGTGCCCGCAGGCCGAGCACGACGACCAGCGGATACATGGCGATGCGCTGGTACCAGCACAGCTGGCAGGGGAGGAAGTTCGCCCCCTCGGAGAACCACAGGCTGCCGCCCATGGCGATCGCCGCCACCAGCCAGGCGCTCGTGGCGCCGTGCTGGTCGACCACGTCGCGGATCCGCTCGCGACCGGGCGGATGTGCCGCGGCGACCACGCCGGCGGCGACCGCGATCGCGACGGCCATGACGGCCATCGCTCCGAAGGTGTCGGCGACCTGCGCTGCGTCCACGTCCCGCTCCCGGTGCTCGTCCACCCCGGACGTTGCCACTTGACGGGTGCCGTCTGCCACCGACAATGTACGGACATCCGGAATAACTCTCCTGTCCCTGGAGTTGCACGGCGCATGACCAGCCCCACCCCCACCCCGGCCGCCCTCCGGCGGTTCCGCTTCGACCGGGCCACCCTCGGGTCGGACCTGGCTGCCGGCCTCACGGTCGGCGCCATGCTCGTGCCGCAGGGCATGGCCTACGCGCTCCTCGCCGGCCTCCCCCCGGAGGTCGGCCTCTACGCGTCGATCGTGCCGCTCGTGCTGTACGCGATCTTCGGCACCTCGCGGCAGCTCGCGGTCGGCCCCGTGGCCATCGTCTCGCTGCTGAGCGCCACGACGCTCGCCACCGTGGCCGACGAGGGAACCGCCGGCTACGTGGCCGCCGCCGGCATGCTCGCCGTGCTCGTCGGCGTCATCCACCTGGTGCTCGGCTTCGGCCGGCTCGGGTTCCTGACCCGGCTGCTGTCCCACCCCGTCCTCGTCGGCTTCACCTCGGCAGCCGCGCTCATCATCGGCGCCAGCCAGGTCAAGCACCTCATGGGCGTGAAGCTCGAGAAGGACGAGCACTTCCACGACGTCGTGTGGGGCCTCGTGAGCCAGGTCACCGAGGCGCACGGGCTCACCGTGCTCGTGGGCCTCGGCGCGATCGCCCTCATGTTCGGCCTCAAGCGCTGGCTGCCGGTGGTGCCCGGCGCCCTCGCCGCCGTCGCCGTCACCACCGTCGCCTCCGTCGTGTGGGACCTCGAGTCCCGCGGCGTGAAGGTCGTCGGCGACATCCCCCAGGGCCTGCCGCCGCTCACCGTCCCCGACGACTTCGGCATCATCGGCACGCTGCTGCCGGCTGCGGCCATCATCACCCTGGTCGGGTTCATGGAGTCGATCGCCGTCGCCAAGGTGTACGCCCGCCGCAACCGCTACGAGGTCGACCCGAACCGCGAGCTCATCGGCCTCGGCGTCGCCAACGTGGGCGCCGGGCTCTTCGGCGGCTACCCGGTCACCGGCGGCTTCAGCCGCACCGCGGTCAACGCAGAGGCGGGCGCCAAGACCAAGCTCGCCGCAGTCATCACCGCCGGCATCGTGCTCCTGGTCATCGTCGCCCTCACGCCGCTGTTCAAGCAGCTCCCCTCGGCGACGCTCGGCGCCATCGTCGTGGTCGCCGTCGCGAAGCTGTTCGACTTCGCCGAGATCAAGCACATCAAGAAGCTCAAGACGGCGGACTTCCTCACCCTGGTGGTCGCCTTCGTCGCCACCCTCGCCTTCGGCGTCGAGCTCGGCATCGGCATCGCCGTCGCCGCCTCGATCGTGGTGGTCGCGGTCCGGATGATGACGCCGCACACCGCCGAGCTCGGCCGCCTGCCCGGCACCACGCTGTACCGGAACATCCAGCGCTTCGCCGAGGCCGAGCGGGTGCCCGGCGTCGAGATCATCCGCTTCGACGTCTCCCTGTCGTACCTGAACGTGGAGTTCCTCAAGCGGCGGGTCCACCGCCTGGTCGACCACGCCGAGGGCGAGGTGCGAGCCGTCGTGCTCGACGCCACCGGCGTCAACGACATCGACACCTCGGCCACCGAGGCGCTCACCGAGCTCATCCAGGAGCTCGACGAGCAGGGCTGCGCCGTGCACCTGGCCACGGTGAAGGGCCCGGTGCGCGACGTGCTGATGCGGGCCGGCCTGTACCAGTCCCTCGGCGACCGGGTGCACAACGAGGTGCACGACGCCGTGCTCGCCGCCACCAGCGCCAAGGGCAGCGACCAGACCGCCCGCTGAGGGTCGGCCCCGCCGGGCCCGACCGAACCTCTACCGTCCTCCGGCGACCGGGACCTCCCCGGTCGCCGGAGCGCGTCGGGGGACGTCGACATGGACCTGTACGAGGCGATGAGCACCCAGCGAGCCGTCCGCCGGCTGCGGCCCGACCCCATCCCCGACGACGTGCTCGAGCGAGTGCTCCAGGCGGCGTGCTGGGCGCCCACCGGCGGCAACATGCAGCCGTGGCGCGTCGTGGTCGTCACGGACGCGGAGAAGAAGGCCGGGCTGCAGGCGATCTACGCCCCCGAGTGGGCGCGCTACGTCGAGGGCTTCATGGCCCGCCTGGCCGGCCTGCCGGAGGACCAGCTCGACAGGTGGCGGCGCATCGCCGCCGCCGGCGACCACCTCGCCGAGCACCTCGCCGAGGCGCCGGCCATCCTCGTGTTCTGCGCCGACCCGAAGCAGATGGCCATCACCGACGCCCGCCTCGACCGGATCAGCATCGTCGGCGGCGGGTCGGTGTACCCGGCGGTGCAGAACGCGCTCCTGGCGTGCGTGGCCGAGGGCCTGGGGTGCGCCATCACCACCCTGCACTGCTTCCGGGAGGCCGAGGTGCTCGACCTGCTCGACATCCCCGAGGGCTGGGCCACGGCGGCGATGGTGCCCATCGGCTACCCCGTCGGTCGCGGCCACGGGCCCATCACCCGGCAGCCGCCCGCCCGCCTCGCGTACCGCGACACCTTCGGCACCCCCTGGGCGGGGGCGTGACGGCCGCTCAGCGCTCGCGGACGATGACCGTGTAGGTGCGCGACCACCGCTCGAGCCAGGGGCTGGCGCAGCCGTCGGCGAGCTGGGTGGCGGTGTTGCCGCCCACCGACACGGTGTGCTCGCCGGGCGTCGTGAACGTGACGGTGTGCGAGTGGGTGACCTCGTCGCGGCTGGCCGCCGGTGTCGCGTGGGGTCCGTACCGACCGCAGCTGCGGTTGACCTCCTCGCACGACGAGGTGTTGACCACGCCGGGGTCGCTGACGGCCCACGTCGTGCAGGCGCCGTGGGCGTCGTCACCGGCGGGCTCGACGCGGTTGACCGCGAACACGACGGGCTCGCCCACGTACGCGCTCGACGGCACGCGCACGGCGTAGGCCTTCACGTCGTAGGGCCCCGGGTCGGGCTGCCACACCAGCGGACCGCACGCCGGGTCGGCGGAGTTCCAGCACGTCGTGGTGGTGGTCGTGGTGGGAGCGGGCGGCGAGGTGGTCGGTGCGTTCGGCGCCGTGGTGGGCGACGGGGACGCCGCCGGCGACGCGCTGGGACGAGGGGCGGCCGTCGTGGTCGAGGGGGATGGCTCCGGGTCGCCGCTGCTCGAGCTCGTGCCGGGCACGCGGGTGGTGACGTCGCCGAGCACCTGGGGCGCGTCGGTGGTGGACGGCCCGGGCGCCACCGTCGTGGTGGACCGGCGCGGGCGCGACGTGGTGGTGGATCGCACCGTGGTGGAGGTCGTCGTCGTCGACGGGTCGTAGCCCTCGGTGTCGAGGAGCGCGATGTCGTCGTCCTCCGGGCCGAAGCCGCTCATGACCGTCACGGTGAGCAGCGACAGGGCCGCCACCACGAGGACCGCCGCGATGACGGGGACCGGCCCCTCCCATCCCTTGGTTCGCACGGGCGGAGTGTACGGCACCCCCGGGTGCCGGCGTCAGCCCTGATCTCGCTCAGGTGCGCAGGCCCGGGGGCGCGGCGCCCGTCGCCTTCTCCCATCCGGCGGCGGCGACCCGCTCGCTGATCAGGCGGGCGATGCCCGCGCCGACGCCGGCGCCGATCGCCCACTGCAGCGCCGTGGACCACGGGACGCGCCGGTCGGCCGGGTTGAACGGCGGTCCGGGCAGCTCGTCGGCGCGAGGCCACACCGCCTGGAGCAGCTGCCGGGTCACCGCGGCGCCGGCGATGGCGCTCGCCGTGGACACGGCCTTCCACATGAGGTCTTCGCGGCGGGAGCTGTCGGCCATGGCGAGCCCCTACCCGCCAGGGGGGCCGGCCAGCCGTCACCGCCGCCCGCGCCCGATCTGCTAGCGAGTGCCGCAGCGCATCGCCTGACGGGAGGAGCACGCATGCCGAGGATCGTGGTGGGCGTCGACGGATCGCCGGCGTCGGTCCGGGCGCTCCAGCAGGCCGTGGGGCTGGCCGCCGCGCTCGGAGCCGAGGTCGACGCCGTGCACAGCTGGCTGGTGTCCTACGGCGCCACCGAGCTGAGCATGATGCCGGCGGTCCCGAGCACCGAGCTGCAGGCGGCCGCCGAGCAGACCCTGGCCGAGGCGGTGGCCGCGGTCGACGCGAAGGGCGTGACCGTCAACCGCATCGTCATCGAGGGCGACGCGGCATCGACGCTGCTCGACGCTGCCCGAGGCGCCGACATGCTCGTGGTGGGCTCCCGGGGCCACGGCGGGTTCGTCGGCCTGCTCCTCGGTTCGGTGTCGCACAAGGTCATCCACCACGCCCCGTGCCCGGTGCTCGTGGTGCCCCTGGAAGCGCCCGCCTGAGCACGCTCCGTGGCTTTTCCGGCCCGAATGGCCACGCTACGGTTCTGACGGGCGGCATTTCGGGCTATCAGGAGCCGGATGGCTGTTTCAAGGGAACCGGACGGCGGCGCGCCAGCCGGCGCGCTCACGCCGCTGGAGGGCTACGCGCCCATCGCCATCCTGGACTTCCTCGCCAACGCCGAGGCGGTCGTGAGCCGGCTCGGCGAGCAGACCGCCGTCTCCGACTGGGTGCTGACCCGGCGCTTCGACGACGAGTGGGTCGTGCTCGCCGGCCACGGCGGCCACGGCTTCCGTCCCGGCGACCCGCTCGACCACCCGGCCGGCGCCCCCGAGCGCCTCGCCACCCTCGCCGCGTCCTGGGAGCGGGAGGTGGTCGTCGACCTGGAGCTCGGTCACATCCGCCCGGCGACGAGGTCGGGTCTCGGACCGGCGTCCGACGCCGGTGACGCCGCGGGTCTGGTGGCCTTCCCGCTGTGGGACGACGAGGGGCTGTACGGCGCTGTCTGCGCCCTGCCGGCGGACGCCGACCAGGAGGCCGAGCTGCGACGCGCCGAGCCCCTCGTGCAGCTGGCCATCGAGCTGCTCGGCGCGGTGCTCGTGCTCGACCTCGACCGCAGCCGCATGCAGCGCCGCCTCGACGCCGCCGAGAGCGCGGCGCTGAGCGATCCGCTGACCTCGCTGGGCAACCGGCGGGCGTTCGACCGGGCCGTCGAGCGGGAGGAGGCTCGCTGCGCCCGCTTCGGCCACCGGGCCGGCGTCATGATCCTCGACCTCGACGGGCTGAAGTCCGTCAACGACTCCCGCGGTCACGACGCGGGCGACGACCTGCTCCGGCGGGCTGCGGACACCATCCGGGTCACGCTGCGCGGCGCCGACCAGGCCTTCCGCATCGGCGGTGACGAGTTCGCCCTGCTGCTGCCCGAGGTCACCGCCGACGGCCTCGGCGGCCTGCAGCACCGCATCACCGAGGCCCTGGCCGCCGCCGGCGTGTCGGCATCGATCGGCAGCGCCATCCGCCGGGCCGGCGGCGACCTGCGGGTCAGCGCGCGGGAGGCAGACGCCGCGATGTACGAGCGCAAGCGCGCCCGGGCCGCCGTCGCCGGCCCCGGCCGGTCGCGGCCGCGGGCGTAGCCGGCGTCAGCCGCCGCCGCGCTCAGCGCCGGTTCAGCAGGCGCCGCACCTCGGCGATGGCCTCGATCTCGGTCTCCCGGTCGGGTCCCACGGCGGCGAGGTTGAACGTCGCGGCGCCGGCGTCGACGTAGGGGGCGAGGAACTCGGCGATGTCGGCGGCGTCGCCCACCGGGGTGTACCGCTCGAACGGCTCGAACGGCATCTTGTAGAAGCGCTCCATCCCCTCGGCGACGTGGCGCCGACCCTCGGTGGGGTCGGACCCGATGCCGACCCACAGCTGGATGCCGTGCTGCCAGGTCGCCGGCACCGGTCGGCGTCGCTCGCGTGCGGCGACCGCTTCCACGTGCTCGATGCCTTGGGCGAGCCGGCGGGCGGAGCACCAGGCGGCCAGCCACCCGTCGCCGAGGCGCCCGGCCCGCTCGAGGGCGGCGTCGCTGCGCCCGCCGACGATGAACGGCACCGGCGGCCGGGGTGCGGGTCGGATCCGGGCGCCGTCGAGGGCGAAGAACTGGTCGTGCCAGTCGACCACCTCGCCGTCGAGCAGCCGCCGCACGATCTCGAGGGCGGCATCGGTGCGCCGGCCGCGGGTGGCGGGGTCGACGCCGCACACCTCGAACTCGGAGCGGTCCTCGCCGCCGACGCCGATGCCCATGATGACCCGGCCGGGAGCGGTCTCGGCGAACGTGGCGATCTGGCGGGCGGCGACCATCGGGTGGCGAAGGGCGAGCAGCAGCACGCCCAGCGACAGGTCGAGGCGGGGCTCCATGCCGCCGAGCGCCGCCAGCGCCACGATCCCGTCGGTGCCGTCGCCGCCCCGGAAGCTGACGTGGTCGGCGAGGAACAGGTGGTCGATGCCGGCGTCCGCGATGCTGCCCAGCAGCTCTCGCTGCCGGTCGGGCGCCATCTCGAACAGGCCCCAGGGTGGGGTGATGCCGACGCGCACGGGTTCGCTCACGACGGCGCACGGTAGAGGAGCGTGGGTCAGCCGCCGGACAGGGCCTGCATCAGCACCAGCTCGTCGAGGTCGGCGAGCGGCGCCGACAGGTCGCGGCAGCGCTCGCCGTCGAGCCACACGGTCATGTGGTCGCGCAGGCGGCCCTGCTCGTCGACCACCCGGAACCGGATGCCCGGGAACTGGCGGTCGAGGTCGTCGAGCACGTCGGCCACGGTGGCGCCCTCGGCCCGCACGTTCGCCGCCCCGCCCGTGTACGCGCGCAGCGGCGAGGGGATCCGCACCTTCATCGGGTGGACGCCACCTCGATGGAGTAGATCTCCGGCAGGTGCGAGGCCAGGCACCGCCAGGTCTCGCCCTCGTCGGCGCTGCCCCACACCTCGCCGCTCGTCGTCCCGAAGTACACGCCCACCGGGTCGGCGGCGTCGGTGGTCATGGCCTGGCGCTTCACGGTGTGCCAGCCCCGCTCGGGCAGGCCGGTGTCCTGGCGCTCCCACGTCCCGCCGGCGTCCCGGCTCCGATAGACCGCCGGCCGGCCCCCGGGCGACGTGCGGGGCCACACGTCGGTGCCGTCCATCGGGAACACCCACACCGTGTCCGGGTCGCGAGGGTGCAGCTCGATGGGGAAGCCGATGTCGCCGACGTCCCGCGGCATGTTGTCGCCGATGCGCTGCCACGTGTCGCCCGGTCGGTCCAGGCGGTAGATGCCGCAGTGGTTCTGCTGGTAGAGCCGGTCGGGCATCGCCGGGTGCTGGCGCACGCAGTGGGGGTCGTGCCCGTACGGCACGGTGGGGTCGGGGAGGAAGTCGGCGGCGCAGCCTGCGTTGAGGGGAGCCCAGTCGGCGCCGCCGTCGGTGGACTCGAACACGCCCCCGCCCGACAGGCCGAGGTACAGGTGGTCGGGGTCGCGCGGGTCGACGTTGACCGAGTGGAGCATCGAGCCGTCGGGGGTGCCCTCCACGTCCGGCCACTCGGCCCACTCGCCCCAGCTCGGGTGGTCGTTCCACCCGTCGACGGGCTGCCACGTGTCGCCGCGGTCGTCGCTGCGGAACAGCCCTTGCGGGGAGGCGCCGGCGTACCAGGAGCCGGGCCCGTCGGCCGGGCCGGGCGTGAGCCAGAACACCGAGCGCACCGCTCTTCCGTGCGGGTCACCGGGCCGGAACGCGGGCGGCTGCGACGCCTCGGCCCACGTGCGTCCGAGGTCCTGCGACCGGAAGACCGTCGGCCCGAGGTGGCCGGTCTTGGCCGCAACCACCAGGGACTCGCCGTCGCGCGGGTCGACCACGGCGTGGTGGATCACGTGGCCGAGGAAGCCCGGCCCGTGCAGCGACCACTGCCGTCGGTCCTCGGTGCCAGCGAGCACGAACAGGCCCTTGCGGGTGCCGACGAGCACCTTGGGGCCGGGTTGGTCGAGGCCGTCCCGGTCCTCGATGCGGTAGCCGGCGGTCGGGTCGATCGCCGCGCCCGGGTCTTCGCCCACGGAGGTCATCATGCTCCTCCGACGGAACGGGGTCCCGCGGTTCATCGCGGGCCACGATCCCGGGCCGGTCAGGTCGCCGGGTGCTCACCCTCCCGCTGGTACAGCGCCCGCTCCGTCTGGTGCACCGCCTCGACCAGCTGGGCGGCCTCGAGGCGGCCGAGGTGCTCGTCGAGGAGCGGGTAGTGCAGCGCCTCCTCCTTGGCGACGTGCAGCCGCACGATGGCATCGAGCCCGTAGAGCGCAGCGCGGAGGTCGTTCTTCGCGCTCGCTCCCGGCCCCCGGGGCAGCTCACGCAGCTCGGCGATGCGCCGGCGGATCTCATCGTGGTCGTGCCACATCGTGGCGGTGGCGTGCTCGCCGGACAGGCGGTCGATCGTCGGGTACAGGGAGGCCTCCTCGGCCTCCAGGTGCGGCAGCAGGTGCCGCTCGAGCAGCCGGCACGCGCGCTCGAAGGCCTCCTCGCCGGCCGGCGTCCCCACGGCGTCGGCGGCCGCCCGGAGGGCAGCGATCTCGGGCAGCAGCGCCCGGTGCTCGTCGCGGAGCGGCTGGGTGGGCGGCGAGGCGCTGGGTTCCATGTGCTCAACCGACCACATCTCGTGCCGGTACGGGAGGGTCGCAGGTCCTCGGGGTGCAGGCTCTGGGGACCCGGAGGGCGGGCATGTGACCCTGGGCCCTGCCAGCAGAGGCCGTGCGGGCGGATGATCACCCCGAGCGTCCGCCGCGGCGGGCGGGCGGTGGCGGGATGGAGGTCGTCCCATGAGGAAGGTGCGGCCAGCGGCGGCGCTCGCTGCGCTCGTG
>DASTYO010000207.1:0-28944 GCA_035764875.1 Acidimicrobiales bacterium
CTCGCCGTTGTAGAGCATCGGCGCCTCGTCCTTCTCGCCCTCGCCGATGACGACGATGCCGTCCATCGGCACGGACCCGAGCACGATGCGCATGGCGTCGACGGCGGCGCCGTCCGCACCCTCCTTGTCGCCCCGCCCCATCCACCGGCTGGCGGCGAGTGCGGCGGCCTCGGTCACGCGGACGAGCTCGAGGGCGAGGTTGCGATCGGGGGCCTGGGGCTGCGGCATGCGGCGAACCGTAGCCCCGAAGCCTGGCGGCCACGGAAGCCGCCGCGGCGCCGGCCGAGGCGCTCACGTTGCGTGCTCAAGGTGCTCTCTCAGCGTGCCGATGCTCGTGCAACACCGCAGGAGGAACTGGGATGATCAACACGAAGCGGCAGCCGCCGGTGTCCACGGCCACGCTTCCGGTGCTCATGGAGGCGATCGCCGATCCGGCGTCGACGGCGGCATCGGTGGGCTCGGTCGTGAGCCACGACCACGGCCTCGCGGCTCGCGTGCTGGCCCTCGCCAACTCGTCCCAGTTCGGGCTCTCCCGGCGGGTCACGGAGCTGCCGCAGGCCATCACGCTGGTCGGCAACGCCATGGTGCAGACGCTGGCCATCGCCAGCGCCGCCGCCGTGCTCGACCGGGCCGGCGTGGTCTCCGATGCCCAGGCGCACGCCGTCCGGGTCGCCACCGCCGCCCGCATCCTGGCGCCCGCCGTGGGCGTGCGGTCGAGCGATGCGTTCGCGGCCGGCCTGCTCCACGACGTCGGCGAGCTGCTGCTCCTGCAGGAGCGCCCCACGGAGTACGCGGCGATGTACGGCGGCTTCACCACGCACGCCGGCCAGCTGCGGGCCGAGAAGGAGGCGTTCGGGACCGACCACGCGCTGGTGGGCGCCGAGCACCTCCTGGACTGGCGGGTGCCCGACGTGATCGCCGACGCCGTCGCCGACCACCACGACCCGTTCCGGACCTCGGCGCTGACGACCATCGTGGTCGCCGCCGCCGACGAGCTGATCAGCGAGGAGCCGGGGCGCCACCACGCCCTGGACCTGCTCGAGCTCGACCCGGCTGGCGCCGACGGCCTGCGCCGGCGGGTGGACGCCGAGGCGGACGACCTGGTGGGCCTGCTCGGTCACTGACGGGACACCGGTAGCCTGCGGACGTGCTGCAGGACCCCGGTCAGGACGACCACGACGGCGACCTCGAGCTCGACACGTCGGCGCTCGACGGGCCCGACCCGCACGCCGGCGAGGGCCTCGACCCCGACGACTGCATCCCGCTCGACGACCAGCGCGAGCAGGTGGGCTACGAGCTGTTCGACTGGGACCCCAGCGAGCTCGACGAGCTCGACGACGTCCTCCACGAGATGGGCGTGCCCCACGAGTGGGTGTCCGACGGCTACGAGGTCGTCGTGCACGAGGAGGACGAGGCGCGCCTCGACGCGCTGCTGCCGACCATCCGGTTCCCGGACGAGCTGCCCGAGGAGGCCGACGACGGCGACGACACCGACGTGCAGGTCCTGAGCGACCTGTTCGTGGCCGCCGACCGGCTCCAGACCACAACCGCCGGCGAGGCGGTGAGCGCCTTCCTCGACGCGGCCGAGCGCGTCGGTGAGCACCCGCCCTACGGCGTCGGGGAGAAGGAGTGGGACCACGTGGTCGAGCTGGTCGACCAGCTCATCGACCTCTTCCACGCCGACGGGCCGCCCGAGGAGATCACCGAGCTCGCCTACCAGCTGCGCCGCCGGCTCCGGCCGCTCGTCTGAGCGCCCGTCCGACCGCGGCCCGGGGTCACCTCCGGCGGTTCCGCCGATAGCGTCTCGCCATGCAAGCGTTGGCCGAGCTGGCGATCTACCACTCGCGCCCCTTCGCCCCGACGCGCCGCCTCGCCCTCGCCCCGAGCCACCTGCCGGTCGATCCCGCCCCCGGCCCGGGAGGCGTGCTCCTCGGCGGCGTCGTCGCCCACCACCGCGACGAGCTCGACGAGGACCTCTTCGAGAGCATGCTCACGCTCACGCTGCAGCTGCAGGAGGGGCAGCGCATCATCCAGCCGCGGCTCCGGCACCGCTTCCAGGACGACCGGCACGGCCTCACCCGGTCCCGGGCCCGCCTGCGCCGCGAGGGCACCGGCCTCGTCATCGACTTCGAGAACAAGGGCACCGGCCTGCAGCTGATGCTCGGCGCCGTGTACACCGCCGGCCGGCTCCCGCCCGGGCCCCGCCGGGCGGTCATGGACGCCATCCGCAAGGGCATGCGATGGGGCGGCCCCCTCGACCGGCGCCTGTACGCGCACCTGTCCGGTCGCGACGGCGGCCGGGAGTGGTCGGCCGACGTCTACGAGGACCCGGTGGCCTGGGCGCTCCGCACGCTGGGCCTGAACGGCACCGACGCCCCCGGAGCGCACGCCGACCTGCCCGACCGCCGGGCGGTGCAGCGCCGCTTCCGCGACGCCCTGCGCGCCGCCCACCCCGACCACGGCGGCGCCCGAGACGACGCCGCGCAGCGCATCAACGACCTCACCGAAGCCCGGAGGATCCTGCTGTCATGAGCCCCAAGCGCGCCCGCCCGCCCAAGCCCGCCGGCCTCCTCGTCACCCCCGGCGCCAGCGCCGACCGGGACAGCCGCACGCTCGTGGCGCTCGAGGAGGGCCTCGACCTCCCGGTCGAGCGCATCACCATCCGCTCCCGCGCCGTGCGGAAGGTGCACGAGCAGCTGCGCGAGGACATGGGCGACTTCGCCGACCGCCTCGGCGTCGACACCTCCGAGCTGGTCATCGGCGGGCGGTCCTTCGGTGGCCGCATGTGCTCGATGCTCGCCGCCGCAGGCGAGCCCATCGCCGGCCTGGTGCTGCTCTCGTACCCCCTGCACCCGCCGGGGAAGCCCGACGAGCTGCGGGTCGACCACTTCGCCGACATCACCGTGCCCACCCTGTTCGTGTCCGGCACCAAGGACCCCTTCGCCAGCCCCGACGAGCTCGAGCGCCACGCGAAGGCGGTCAAGGGACCGGTCGAGCTGGTGTTCCTCGAGGGGGAACCCCACTCGCCCCGCGACGACGACGCCGTGGTGAAGGCCGTCGCGGGCTGGCTGGCCGCCCGCTGACGGCGCGGCCACCTCCGCTTCTGGGGCCACGACCCCCGCTCCAAGAGCGGAGATCGTGGGGCCAGAACGTGTCGTGGGCTACGGGGCGAGCCGGCCGAGCGACGTCGCCGACGGGGCGTCCTCGGGGTTGAGCTCCTCGAGCTCCCGGTGGGCCGTCTCGGGGTAGCGGGGGATGAGCAGCAGGACCACGACGGCCGGCGCCACCGCCAGCGTGGCGACGCCGGCGCCGAGCGACCAGCGCTCGGCGAGGCGGCCGGCGATGACGAGGCCGATGACGGAGCCGGTGACGCCCAGGGTCGTGATGGCGACGTTGGCCTTCGTGCGCAGCGACGTCGGGAACAGCTCGGGGCCGTAGACGGACAGCGCCGGGACGGCGAGTCCGCCGATGACCGAGCCGATCGCCGACGCGGCCCACAGCGCCGGCGCCGACCCGGTGAGGTACATGAACGCCGTGAACGCGGTGCCGCCCGCCACGCCGATGCCGCCGATGACCCGCTTCCCCCGCACGTCGGCGAGCCGGCCGCCGAGGATGATCCCGAGCCCGCCCGGCGTCACGGTCAGGATCGTGAACGCCGTGATCTGGGCGGCGCTGAACCCCCAGTCCTCCCGCAGGTACTCGTTCTGGAGCTGCGACGCCGGCGACGAGAACACGGCGAGCGCCAGCGCCGAGCCCGCCAGCAGGCCGAGGCGGCGGCCGTGGCCGGCGAAGCGGGCGACCGCGTGGCGGCGCACGAACCGGCGGGACTCGTGGAGCAGCGGCGCGGTGAGCCGCACGAGCGGGAGGAACAGCAGCGGCACCACGTAGAGCGCCCGCCACGCCCGCTCGTCGAGCTCGACCAGGGGCAGCAGCCACAGCACCATCCCGGCGCCGAGCGCGGCCGTCATGGTGAGCAGGCTCACCCCGTAGGCGCGGGACCCGGCCGGCATCTCCTCGGCCACCACCACGACGATGAGCAGGGCGAGGGCGGTCGACAGCCCGCGCGCCACCAGCTGGGTGACGCCGAGGGCGACCATCCCGGGGGCGAGCGCGCCCAGCGACGTCGCGAGGATGCCGCCCACGACGGACCAGAGCAGCGCCCGCCGGCGACCCCGCCGGTCGGCCCATGCGGCCACCGCCATCGACAGCAGGATGCCGATCCGCACCGCGGCGAACGTGTCGCTCTGCACCCGCTCGCCGACGTCGAACTCGTCGGCCGCGTACGTGAGCGTCTGGGTGATGAGCGTGCCCATGTAGCCGCCCACGATCGACAGCGACGCCAGCGCGGCGAGCGAGGCCGCCGCCTGCCGGTCGAGCACCTGTGGCGGCGCCCACCACGGCGTGCGTCCCCCGGGGCGGCGGAGCGCCGCCCGCATCGGCAGCACGAACACGATCGACCAGAACCCGATGCCGAGCCGGTAGGTGGTCGCCTGGGTGACCTCGTGCTGCCCGTCGGCGAGGTGGCGCACCCGCACCCGCCGCTCGTAGTGCTCGAAGGGACCCTCCTCGAGCCCGAACCGGCGGTCGTCGTCGGGGCCCGTGGGCCCGGCCTCGACCACCACGTCCCGCCGGGGTGCGAGGTGGGCGGCGAGGCCCTCGTCGTCCACCAGGTGGACCACCTCGACCGTCGTCATGCGCGGTCCGCGTGGGGGGTCGGGGGGCACCGGCGCACCCGGACACTGTTCCACCCCGGTCGGCGGCGACCCAGCCGCGGGCGGGAACACACGGCGCGGCCACGTTGTTGTGGCGGGGTGGACCTCGCGAGACTGGGGGTCCCCACGCCCCCCGAGGAGCCCGTTTCCGTTGGAAGAGCAGATCCAGAAGGTCATCCAGGCCATCCGCCCGGCCGTGCAGGCCGACAACGGCGACATCTTCCTGCGCAGCGTCGACGAGGAGACCGGCGTGGTCGAGGTCGAGCTGGTCGGGGCCTGCGTGTCCTGCCCCGCCTCCACCGTCACCCTCAAGGCGGGCGTCGAACGCATCCTGAAGGACCGGGTCGAGGGCGTCACCGAGGTCCGCAACATCGGCGAGACCTTCGTCGAGAGCTCGGTCAGCCTCTAGACACTCGTCCATGCAGGGACGAGACCCCCAGGCGCTGATGGATGCCGCAGCCGACGGCGACCGCCGCGCCGTGGCCCGGCTGCTGTCCATGGTCGAGCGGGGCGGCGACGACGCCCGGGCGGTCGGCGCCCTGGCCCACGCGCGCAGCGGCGGGGCCTACACCGTGGGGATCACCGGCGCGCCGGGCGCGGGCAAGTCGACGCTCACGTCGGCCCTGCTCGGCGAGATCCGCGGGCGGGGCGATCGCGTGTCGGTGCTCGCCATCGACCCGTCCTCGCCGTTCACGGGCGGCGCCATCCTCGGCGACCGCATCCGCATGCAGGACCACTCGCTCGACGAGGGCGTGTTCATCCGCTCGATGGCCACCCGCGGGCACCTGGGCGGCCTCGCCCTCGCCACCCCCCAGGCGGTGCGGGTGCTCGACGCCGCCGGCTTCCCGTGGGTCCTGGTCGAGACGGTCGGCGTGGGCCAGGTCGAGGTCGAGATCGTCGGCGCCGCCGACACCACCGTCGTCGTGGTGAACCCCGGCTGGGGCGACGCCATCCAGGCCAACAAGGCCGGCCTGATGGAGATCGCCGACATCTTCGTGATCAACAAGGCCGACCGTCCCGGCGCCGCCGACACCCGCCGCGACCTCGAGTCGATGCTCGACCTCACCGACTACGGCGCGTGGCGCCCGCCGGTGCTCGACGCCGTGGCCACCGAGCGCACGGGCGTCACCGAGCTCTGGGACCAGGTGCTGGCCCACCGCGACCACCTCACGGTGAGCGGCGAGCTCGCCGTCCGCCGCGGCCGCCGGGCCCGCGAGGAGCTCACCCGCATCGTCGCCGAGCGCCTCCTGCTCCGAGCCCGGGACGCCTCTGGAGGCGACCGCTACGAAGCCCTCCTCGACGAGGTCGAGCAAAGGGGCACCGACCCCTGGCAAGCAGCAGACCAGCTCCTCGGCGAGACGTAGAACAGCTGCGGGGCGGCCAGCGGCCAGCGGCACCACCCAAAGAAACTGGAGCGCGGATGCTGCGCACACGGGCTTCGTGCGCAGCATCCGCGTCCAGTTTCCAGTGTCGCGACACAGAGGGGGCTGAGACGGGCGCCAGCGACGCGCGTAGGTTCGAAGGATGCAGTTGGTCCACGTGGAGCGCCGCGACGACGGCGTGGCCGTCCTCACCCTCGACAACCCCAAGGTCAACGCCTTGTCGACGGCGCTGCTGCACCAGCTGCGCGACGCCGCCCGGGCCCTCGCCGACGACCCGCCCCGGTCCGTCCTGGTCACCGGCGGCCCCAAGGTGTTCGCGGCCGGCGCCGACATCAGCGAGTTCGCCGGCCCCGACGAGGCCGCCTCCGTCGGCACCGCCTTCCTCGAGGCGCTGGAGGCGGTCGCCGCCATCCCGCGGGCCACCATCGCCGCCGTGGGCGGCTACGCGCTGGGCGGCGGGTGTGAGCTGGCCCTGGCCTGCGACCTGCGCATCGCCAGCGAGCGGGCCCGCTTCGGCCAGCCCGAGATCCTGCTCGGCATCATCCCCGGCGGCGGTGGCACGCAGCGCCTGGCCCGCCTGGTCGGCCCGGCCCGGGCCAAGGACCTGATCTTCTCGGGCCGCCAGGTCGGCGCCGAGGAGGCCGAGCGCATCGGCCTGGTCGACCGGGTGGTCCCGGCCGACGGGTTCGAGGAGGCCGCCCTCGCCTGGGCCGCCGAGCTCGCCGCCGGGCCGGGCGCCGTCACCGGCCTGGCCAAGCAGGCCATCGACCGGGGCCTCGACATGGACCTGGCCGACGGCCTGCGCCTCGAGCAGGACCTGTTCGTCGAGTCGTTCCGCACCGAGGACAGCCAGATCGGCGTGGCCTCCTTCCGCGAGCACGGACCCGGCAAGGCGACCTTCACCGGCCGCTGACCCGCGGCCGCTCGAGGCCCGAGGCGGTCGTGGCTCCCGGTCACCCGCCTTCGGGACCGAGGACCCTGTGAGGTCCTGCGCGCGCTCGGGGATGCTGGCTGCATGACCGGTGGCTCATGTCCACCGGCGGCCAGGGAGGAACCATGGAACGCATCGTCGTCGGCGTCGATGGCTCCGAGGGGTCGGTCGCTGCGCTCCGCTGGGCGGTCGCGGAGGCAGCCCTCCGTGGGGCGGTCGTGGAGGCCGTCAACGCCTTCCACGTGCCCTACGTCGGCGCGGCGTCGGTGATGCCGCTGATGCTCGACCCCAAGGAGTTCGAGGCGTCGGCGCAGGCCGCGCTGCGCAAGGTCGTCGCCGACGTCGATGCATCCGCCCTGGCCGCACCGATCGTCGAGCTCGTGGTGGAGGGACCTGCCTCCATGGTGCTCGTCGAGGCGGGCAAGCGGGCGTCGATGCTCGTCGTCGGCGCTCGCGGCCACGGCGGCCTCGCCGGGATGCTCCTCGGCTCCGTCAGCCGCCAGGTCACCGAGCACGCGACCGTCCCGGTCGTCGTCGTCCCCAAGGAGCGCACATGACCGTCCACAAGTGCCCGGGGTGCGAGCTGCGCTTCGCGTTCCGTGGTGATCTCGAGGACCACATCCGCCGCGACCACACCGCCCCGATGCCCCGGCCCGCCGCGATGCCGGTGGAGGCGCCGGCCGAGGTGCGCGTCCTCGTCCCGCTCGACCCGGCCCACGCCCCCAAGCGCGCCGTCGACGTCGCCGTCGGCCTCGCCGGACCCGACACGGTGGTCGAGCTCGTCTCGGTCACCCCTCCCGGGCTCCCGCAGCCCGTGGTCGACGCGTTCCTCGCCGGCGAGCGCGACCGCCGCCCGGGCGTCCGCATGGAGGTGGTGCGCCTCGATGCACCGGTCATCGTGCTGGCGCTGCTCGAGCACATCGTCGAGACCGCCCCTGACCTGGTGGTGCTCGACAGCCACGCTCGCGGCCCGTTGGGCGAGCTCGTGCTGGGCAGCGTGAGCGCCGACCTCGTGCGGTCGTCGCACTCGCCGACCATGCTCGCCGGACCGGCGTGCAAGGCCGGCACGAAGCTCGCCCGGTTCGTGGTGGCCGTGGACGGGTCGCCCGACTCGCTCGAGGCCCTCGACGTGGCATCCCGCCTCTCGAAGCGGCTTCGCGTGCCCCTCGAGCTCGTGGAGGTGGTGGAGGAGATGCCCTACACCAGTGACATCGCCGAGAGCGCCGAGCTGCACCGGCTCGCCGAGTCGGTGGAGCCGCCGGTGCGTCGGTGGGACGTCCTCCACGGCCACGACGTCGCCCGGTCCCTGAACGACCACGTGAAGGGCGACCGGGGCGCCGTGCTGGTGCTGGGCACGCACGGCCGCAGCGCCGGTCGCCCGAACCCGCTGGGCGGGGTGGCGGCCCGCACCGTGCGCCACGCGCCCGTCCCCGTGCTCGTGGTGTCCCCGGAGGCCGCGTCCACCGACGCCCCCCGAAAGCTCGTCGGCCGGCGCTCACCTCGCTGAGCCCCGTTCCGGACGCGGATCCTGCGCAGGCGGCTGGGCAGCATCCGCGTCCAGCTCCGGAGGTCGGGTGGGTCAGGCCCAGGCGATGCGGCCGAGCTCGGAGCTGGCCGCGAGGTCCGGGTGCGCCGGCACCACCCGCACGGTGAAGCCGTAGCGGCCCGCGCTCTCGCACGAGAACGTCCCGCGGTAGCGCAGGTGGACGTCGTCGATGCGCTCGACCTCCTCCATCGCCGTCACCGTGGGCGACTCGAGCTCGTCGGCCTGCCCCACCGTGCCGTGGACGAGCTGCACCTCGACGTCGTCGCCGGTGAGGTCGCCGAGGGCCACGACCACGTCGACGGTGCGGACGTCACCGATGGCCGGCACCACGCTGTCGCTCTCGATGCCGTCGACGTGCACGCCGTGCCAGTGCTCGGCGATGCGCTCCTTCCAGACCGCCATCTGCCGAGCCCGGGCGTGCCGGTCAGCGGCCATGCGGTCGACGTGGGCCGCCGCCGGCTCGTACAGCGCGGTGGTGTAGTCCTTGACCATCCGCGACGCCGACACGAACGGCCCGAGCCCGGCCAGCGTCGCCTTCATCCGGCGCACCCAGCGCCGGGGCACCCGGCCCTGGTACCGGTCGAAGTACAGCGGGATGACCTCGCGCTCGAGCAGGTCGAAGAGCGAGTTCGCCTCGATCTCGTCGCGCCGGGCCTGGTCGGCGACGTACTCGGCCGACGAGATGGCCCAGCCGTTCTCGCCGTCGTAGCACTCGTCCCACCACCCGTCGAGCACCGACAGGTTGAGCTGGCCGTTGAGCGCCGCCTTCATGCCCGAGGTGCCGCACGCCTCCTGGGGCCGGCGCGGGTTGTTCAGCCACACGTCGCAGCCGTGGTACATGGTGCGGGCGATGGCGATGTCGTAGTCGTCGAGGAACACGAACCGGTGGCGGATCGCCGGGTCGCTCGAGAAGGCGACGATCTCGCGGATCATCTCCTTGCCCTGGTCGTCGGCCGGGTGGGCCTTGCCGGCGAACACGAACTGCACCGGCCGGTCGATCGACGTCAGGATGGCGCGGAGCCGCTCGGGCTGGGACAGCAGGAGCGTGGCCCGCTTGTAGGTGGCGAACCGGCGGGCGAAGCCGATGGTGAGCGCCCGGGAGTCGAACACCTCGTCGGCCCAGATGACGTCGGAGGGCGCCTGGCCCCGGGCGATGGCCGCCGAGCGGATCTTGTCGCGCACGAGGGCGATGAGCCGGTCCTTGCCCTCCTCCTTGACCCGCCACACCTCCTCGTCGGTGGCCTCGTGGATGCGTGACCACTCCGACGGCGACGCTTCTCCCCAGTGCGGGTGCACGTGCCGGGTGAGCAGGTCGTTCATCTCCGAGGACACCCACGTGCGGGCGTGCACCCCGTTGGTGATGGAGCCGATCGGCACCTCGTCCTCGGGGACCTCCGGCCACAGCGGCTGGAACATGTGCCGGCTGACCTCGCCGTGGAGGCGGGCGACGCCGTTGGCCCGGGCGGCCAGGCGGAAGCCCATCACCGCCATGTTGAAGCGGGACTGCTCGGCGTCGTCGGGCTCGTGGCCGAGGGCGAGCAGGTCCTCCATCGGGATGCCGGCCTCGGCCGCGAAGCCGGTGAAGTGCTTCTCGACCATCTCGCGGGGGAAGCGGTCGATGCCGGCCGGGACCGGGGTGTGCGTGGTGAACACCGAGCCGGCGCGCACCGCCTCGATGGCCTCCCGGAAGCTCAGCCCCTCGACCATGAGCTCGCGGATGCGCTCGAGGCCGAGGAAGCCGGCGTGGCCCTCGTTCATGTGGAACACCTGGGTGTCGACCCCCAGCGCCCGCAGCGCCCGCACGCCGCCGATGCCGAGGAGGATCTCCTGCTGCAGGCGGTGCTCGCTGTCGCCGCCGTAGAGCCGGTCGGTGACCGCCCGCAGGTCGTCGTCGTTGTCGTCGACGTCGCTGTCGAGCAGGTACAGGACCGTGCGGCCGACGTCGGCCCTCCACACCTGGGCGGCGAGGGTGCGGCCGCCGAGGTCGACCGTGACCCGGATGTCGTCCTGGAGGGTGAGGGCCATGCCGTAGGGGTCGAGGTTGGGGTACCGCTGCTCCTGCCACCCCTCGACGTTGAGCACCTGGCGGAAGTAGCCGTAGCGGTACATCAGGCCGACGCCGATGAGCGGGAGGCCGAGGTCGCTGGCCGCCTTGAGGTGGTCACCGGCGAGCACGCCGAGGCCGCCCGAGTACTGGGGCACCGCTTCGGAGATGCCGAACTCGGGGGAGAAGTACGCCACGGCGCGCAGCGGCGTGTCCTGGCGACCCTGGAACCAGGCGTCACGGGTGAGGTAGCGGTCGAGGTCGCTGCTGACCGTCTCGAGGAACCGCAGGAAGCCGCGGTCCTCGATGAGCTCGGCCAGCCGGTCCTTGCTGATGTTCCCCAGCAGGCGCACGGGGTCGTGGACGACGGCGTCCCACTCGTCGGGATCGACCCAGCGGAACAGCTCGCGGGTCTGCAGGTCCCACGACCACCGCAGGTTCATGGCCAGCGCCTGCAGCGGCGCGAGGTCGGCCGGCAGGGTGGGGCGGACGGTGAAGCTGCGGAGTGCCTTCATCGGCCGCGACGGTACAAGGGTCGTGTGAACGGCGGGTCACCGCAGCAGATCTGGCAGTGCCGCGGCCAGCGTCGACCGTGCCCGGATCGCGCCGATCGCGTGGAGCCGTTGTATCCGCCCGGGGAGTGGGGTAGGGCTGTGGCGTGGCCTCCAGCACAAGACCCTCCCTCGGCGCGGTCGTCATCGACATGGTGCGGCCCTCGACGCCCGGTGGCGCCGGCCGGCCGAAGACGTCCGTGGGCGAGCGCACGCCGGTGCAGGCCCGCATCTTCCGCGACGGCCACGACCTGCTCGCGGCCCGGGTGCGCTGGCGGCGGGCCCGTGGCCGCACCTGGCAGCAGGCGCCGCTGACCCAGACGGTGAACGACATCTGGGTGGGCGAGCTGACCTGCACGGACCTCGGTGCGCACGAGGTGGTCATCGAGGCCTGGACCGACGTGTTCGCGACCTGGCGCAAGGAGCTGCGCCTCAAGGTCGGCGCCGGCCAGGACGTCACCACCGAGCTCGAGGAGGGCGCCCGCATCCTCGAGCGGTTCCTGCCCGAGTGCAGCGACCGCGGTCGCGAGCGGGTGCAGGACGCCGTCGACGCCATCCGTCGTGAGAGCTGCACGATGGACGTCCGGCTCAACGCCGCGCTGGACGACGCCCTCGTGCCCCTCGTGGCGGGCATCCCGAACCAGCACGACCTCACGGCCAGCGAGACGATCTCGCTGTGGGTCGACCGCGAGCGGGCGCGGTTCAGCTCCTGGTACGAGTTCTTCCCCCGCTCCGAGGGCGGCTTCAAGGGGTCGCTCGAACGCCTCGACGCCGTGGCCGACATGGGCTTCGACGTCGTGTACTTCCCGCCCATCCACCCCATCGGCCGCACGGCCCGGAAGGGCAAGAACAACACGCTCACGCCCGAGCCCGACGACGTCGGCGTCCCCTGGGCGATCGGGGGGCCCGAGGGCGGCCACACCGCCATCCACCCCGACCTCGGCACCGAGGAGGAGTTCGTGGCCGTGGTCGAGCGGGCCAAGGAGCTCGGCATGGAGATCGCCCTCGACTACGCGCTCCAGTGCTCGCCCGACCACCCCTGGGTGCACGAGCACCCGGAGTGGTTCCACCACCGGCCCGACGGCACCATCAAGTACGCCGAGAACCCGCCCAAGAAGTACCAGGACATCTACCCGATCAACTTCTGGCCCGAGGACGAGGCCGACCGGGTGGCGCTCTGGGAGGCGTGCCGCGACATCCTCCGCCACTGGATCGACCGGGGCGTGCGCATCTTCCGGGTCGACAACCCCCACACCAAGCCCCTGGCGTTCTGGGAGTGGTGCATCGCGGAGATCCAGGCCGACCACCCCGACGTGCTGTTCCTCGCCGAGGCGTTCACCCGCCCGGCGATGATGAGCAAGCTCGCCGAGATCGGCTTCACCCAGAGCTACACGTACTTCACCTGGCGCAACACCAGGTGGGAGCTGCAGGAGTACCTCGAGGAGCTGGCCCACGGCCCGCTCGCCGACATCATGCGGCCGAACTTCTGGCCGAACACCCCGGACATCCTCAGCGGCATCCTCCGCCACGGCAACCGGGCCGCGTTCCTGCTGCGCCACCTGCTCGCCGCGACCATGACGCCGAGCTACGGCATCTACTCCGGCTACGAGCTGCGCGAGAACGAGCCGGCATCCGAGTCCAACGAGGAGTACCTCCACTCGGAGAAGTACGAGATCAAGGAGCGCGACTGGGACCGACCCGACTCGCTCGCGCCGTTCATCACCAAGGTCAACGAGATCCGGCGTCGGCACCCGGCGCTGCAGCAGCTGCGGGACATCCGCTTCCACCACGTCGACAACGACCAGATCATCGCCTACACGAAGGGCTCGCGAGCCACGGGCGATCTGGTGCTCGTCGTGGCCACCCTCGATCCCGTGCACACCCAGGAGGCCACCGTGCACCTCGACCTGCACGCCGTGGGGCTGCCCGAGTGGGAGCCCTTCCGCGCCCACGACGAGCTCACCGGCGAGACCTACCAGTGGCAGGGCGGCGCCAACTACGTGCGCTTCGAGCCCGCCCTCGACCGGGTCGGCCACGTCCTGGACCTGAGCGCATGAGGAAGGCCATCGACCCCGACGACCACCTGTGGTTCCAGCGGGCCGTCTTCTACGAGGTCCTCGTCCGCGGGTTCTTCGACTCCAACGACGACGGCACCGGCGACCTCCGGGGCCTCACCGAGAAGCTCGACTACCTCGAGTGGCTCGGCATCGACTGCATCTGGCTGCTGCCGTTCTTCCAGTCGCCGCTGCGCGACGGCGGCTACGACGTCTCCGACTTCCTCACCGTCCTGCCCGAGTACGGCACGGTCGACGACGCCGCCGAGCTCATCGAGCAGGCGCACCGCCGGGGCATCCGGGTGATCTCGGACATGGTGGTGAACCACACCTCCGACCAGCACCCCTGGTTCCAGGAGTCCCGCCAGGACCGCACCAACCCGAAGGCCGACTGGTACGTCTGGTCCGACGACGACCACCGCTGGTCCGAGGCCCGCATCATCTTCACCGACACCGAGGACTCCAACTGGAGCTGGGACCCGGTGCGCGAGCAGTACTACTGGCACCGGTTCTTCCACCACCAGCCCGACCTGAACTTCGACAACCCCGAGGTCGAGCAGGCCTTCGTCGACGTCGTCCACTTCTGGATGAACCTGGGCCTCGACGGGTTCCGCCTCGACGCCGTGCCGTACCTGTTCGAACGGGACGGCACCAACGGCGAGAACCTGCCCGAGACCCACGCCCTGCTCCAGCGGCTGCGCAAGACCGTCGACCAGCACTACCCGGGGAAGGTGCTGCTCGCCGAGGCGAACCAGTGGCCCGCCGACGTCGTGGACTACTTCGGTCCGAACGGCGAGGAGTGCCAGATGAACTTCCACTTCCCGCTGATGCCCCGCATGTTCATGGCGGTGCGGCGGGAGCAGCGCTTCCCGATCACCGAGATCCTCGCCCAGACCCCCGAGATCCCTGACGGCTGCCAGTGGGGCATCTTCCTGCGGAACCACGACGAGCTCACCCTCGAGATGGTGACCGACGAGGAGCGGGACTACATGTACGCCGAGTACGCGGCGGACCCCCGCATGAAGATCAACGTCGGCATCCGCCGGCGGCTGTTCCCCCTGCTCGAGAACGACCGCCGCAAGGCCGAGCTGTTCCACGCCCTGCTGTACTCCATGCCGGGCAGCCCGATCATGTACTACGGCGACGAGATCGGGATGGGCGACAACATCTACCTCGGCGACCGCGACGGCGTGCGCACGCCGATGCAGTGGACGCCCGACCGCAACGCCGGCTTCTCCCGGTCCGACCCGGCCAAGCTCTACCTGCCGACCATCATGGACCCGGTCTACGGCTACACGGCCGTGAACGTCGAGGCCCAGCAGCACGACAAGTCCTCGTTCCTGCACTGGGTCCGGCGGATGCTGGAGATCCGGCGGGAGTTCCCCGTGTTCGGCACCGGCCGCTTCGAGGTGCTCCACGCCGAGAACCCGTCGGTGCTCGCCTACCTGCGGTGCAGCAAGACGAGTCCTCCCGAAGGTGGCGATGACACGACGGTGCTGTGCGTGAACAACCTGTCGCGCTTCCCGCAGCCGTGCGAGCTGATGCTCGGGCACATGGCGGGACGCACCCCCATCGAGCTCACGGGCCGCATCCCGTTCCCCACCATCGGCGAGCTGCCGTACTTCATCACGCTCCCGCCCTACGGCTTCTTCTGGTTCACCCTGGTGAACCCCGAGGACGAGCTGCTGGGCGAGGGCCTCGACGGACGGGTGGAGCCATGATCACCGTCGACCAGATCCTGCCCCTCGTGCCCGACCACCTGGCGGCGCAGCGGTGGTTCGACCACGACGGCCCGCCCACCCGGGTGACCGCCGCCGACAGCGAGCGGTGGCTCGACGGTGACCCCACCCTGTGGTGGCTGCTCGTCGATGCCGAGCAGGACGGCCGGCCGCTCGGCCGATACCAGCTGGTGGTCGGCGCCCGCCCCGCCGGCGACGAGCACGGCTTCCTCCACGGCAAGACGACCGAGCTGCTCGGCGTGGTGGAGACCGACGACGGGCCCGTGTCGGTGTACGACGCGTTCATCGACTCGCCGCTCGCGCTGGAGGTGCTCCAGCGCATCGCCCCCTCGCTGCCGGCGCGGTCGGTCCGCCCCCTGGCGGTCGAGCAGTCGAACACGTCGGTCGTCTACGACGAGCACGTCATCGTCAAGCTGTTCCGGCGCATCCACGCCGGCGAGAACCCCGACGTCGACGCGGTCACCCGCCTCGGCGAGGCCGGCTTCACCCACGTGCCCGCGCAGCACGGCGTGCTCGAACGTCCCGTGCGGAGCGGTCCCGACGCCGGCGCCCCGCAGCACCTCGCGGTGGCCCGGGAGTTCCTCACCGGGGCGAGCGACGGCTGGCACCTCGCCCTCACGTCGCTGCGCGTGATCATCGCCGACCACCTCGAGTCGGCGCAGAGCGGCGGCGACTTCGGCCCCGAGGCCCACCGGCTCGGCGCCATCACCGGTGAGCTCCACCGCCGGCTGGCCGACGTCTACGGCACCTCCGAGGCCCACGCGTCCGCCTGGGTCGCGCACTTCCGGTCCCAGCTCGACCGCGTCCGCCAGCACGTGCCCGCCGAGCAGATCTCGGCCCGGTACGACCGGGTCGCCGAGCTGGCCGATCCCGGCCCGGCCATCCGCATCCACGGCGACCTGCACCTCGGCCAGCTGCTGCGGGCCGACACCGGCTGGTACGTCATCGACTTCGAAGGTGAGCCCGCCCGACCCCTGGCCGAGCGGCTGGCGCCGTCCTCGCCGCTGCGCGACGTCGCCGGCATGCTCCGGTCGTTCCACTACGCCGCCGAGGTCGCCCGGCACGAGCGCTCGGAGGAGGAGGACGTGGCCGTCCTGGTCGCCGACTGGGAGCAGCGCTCCCGCGCCGAGTTCCTCGACGGCTACTTCGCCACCGAGGGCATCGGCGACATCCTCCCCGACGAGGACGCGCAGCGGAAGCTGCTCCAGGCCTTCGAGCTTGACAAGGCCGTGTACGAGGTGGGCTACGAGACCGCGTTCCGACCCAGCTGGGTGGGCATCCCGCTCGGCGCCATCCGGAGGCTTCTGGCATGAACGTCGACGCCGACCTGCAACGCCTGGTGGAGGGCTTCCACCACGACCCCCACGCCGTGCTGGGCGTGCGCGACTCCCCGGACGGCGTCATCGTCCGGGTGCGCCGGCCCGAGGCGAAGGCCGTGTCGATGGAGATCGACGGCGACCGCTACGAGGGCGAGCACCTGCTGGGCGGCGTGTTCGAGATCCCCGTCCCGCGCGCCCCCCAGGCCTCCGATCCGGTGCACGTGTCCTACGACGCGTTCGACGTCGACATCGTCGACCCGTACCGGTTCTGGCCCACGCTCGGCGAGGTCGACCTGCACCTCATCGGCGAGGGCCGTCACGAGCGGCTGTGGTCCGTGCTCGGCGCCCGCCCGATGGAGCACGACGGCGTCGAGGGCATCGCGTTCTCGGTGTGGGCGCCGGCTGCGAGGGCCGTGCGCGTGGTGGGCGACTGGAACTCCTGGGACGGCCGCATCCACCCCATGCGCGCCCTCGGCGCCTCGGGCGTGTGGGAGCTGTTCGTGCCCGAGGCCGAGGTCGGTCAGCGCTACCGGTACGAGATCGTGGGCGCCGACGGGCACCTGCGCCTGAAGTCCGACCCGCTCGCCCGCCAGGCCGAGATGCCCCCGGCGAACGCCAGCGTGATCAACCGCTCCACCTACTCGTGGCGGGACGACGAGTGGATGCAAGCCCGGCGGGAGATCGACCCGGTCAACGACCGGCTCTCGATCTACGAGGTCCACGCCGGGTCGTGGCGGACGGTGCCCGAGGAGGGTGACCGCCCGCTGCGCTGGGACGAGCTGGCCGAGCAGCTCGCCGACCACGTCACCGAGCTCGGCTTCACCCACATCGAGCTGCTGCCGGTGGCCGAGCACCCGTTCGCGCCCAGCTGGGGCTACCAGGTGTCGGGCTACTTCGCCCCGACGTCCCGCTTCGGGAGCCCCGACGAGTTCCGGGCCTTCGTCGACCACCTGCACCAGCGGGGCATCGGCGTCATCGTCGACTGGGTGCCGGCCCACTTCCCGAAGGACGAGTGGTCGCTCGGTCGCTTCGACGGCACGGCCCTCTACGAGCACGCCGACCCCCGCCAGGGCGAGCATCCCGACTGGGGCACGTACGTGTTCAACTTCGGCCGCAACGAGGTCCGCAACTTCCTCGTGGCCAACGCCCTGTACTGGCTGGAGGAGTTCCACATCGACGGCCTGCGCGTCGACGCCGTGGCCTCGATGCTGTACCTCGACTACTCGCGCAAGGACGGCGAGTGGCTCCCCAACGAGCACGGCGGCCGGGAGAACCTCGAGGCCATCGCGTTCCTCCAGGAGACCAACACGGTGGTGCACCGGGCGTTCCCCGGCGTGCGGATGATCGCCGAGGAGTCCACGGCGTGGGGCGGCGTGAGCCGGCCCGTGCACCTCGGCGGCCTGGGCTTCGGCCAGAAGTGGAACATGGGCTGGATGCACGACACGCTCGAGTACTTCAAGACCGACCCCGTGTACCGCTCGCACCACCACGGGCAGCTCACGTTCGGGTTCGTCTACGCCTGGAGCGAGAACTTCGTGCTGCCCCTCAGCCACGACGAGGTGGTGCACGGGAAGGGCTCCCTGCTGGGGAAGATGCCCGGCGACGACTGGCAGCGCTTCGCCAACCTGCGGGCCCTGTACGGCTGGATGTGGGCCCACCCGGGCAAGCAGCTGCTGTTCATGGGCGGCGAGCTCGCCCAGTCCCGCGAGTGGTCCGAGTCGCGCAGCCTCGACTGGCACCTGCTCGAGCACGCACCCCACGAGGGCGTGCACCGCCTCGTGGCCGCGCTCAACCGCGCCCACGCCGAGCACCCGGCGATGTGGCAGCGCGACACCGAGCCGGCCGGCTTCGACTGGCTCGACGCGTCCGACGCCCAGCAGTCGGTGCTCGCCTTCCAGCGCAACGGCCACGGCGACGAGCCGCCGGTGGTGTGCATCGCCAACTTCACGCCCGTGCCCCGCCACGGGTTCCGCATCGGCCTGCCCCGGCCCGGCACGTGGGACGAGATCCTCAACACCGACGCCACCGAGTTCGGCGGCTCCGGCGTGGGCAGCGGCTCGGTCGTGAGCGAGGACATCCCGTGGCAGGGCCGTGAGCACTCGGCGGTCGTCACGCTGCCCCCGCTGGCGGTGGTCTGGTTCGCCCCGCAGGGTTGAGGCCAGGGTCCGCGGGCCCGCCCGTTCGGGCCATGGACCCTTGACGACCGGGCGGGTGCTGTCGCACCATCGAACCCAGGTGAACTCCTCGCACGTGGGACGGTTCGCCGGAGGTTGACCAGCGGCTCTGCCCGCCCATGACAGCGCTGCGGCGCTGTGGCCACAGACGCCCGGCCGAGCAACCTCCGAGCACCGATCCCGCGCACGGGCCCCCCGAGTGGGGGCCCGTGCCGCGCCCCGGTACCGTCGTGCCGGTGACGACGGAGGTCCAGACCTGCTACCGCCACCAGGACCGGCGGGCAGGCGTGCGCTGCCAGCGGTGCGAGCGGCCCATCTGCCCCTCGTGCATGCACCAGGCCTCCGTGGGCTTCCACTGCCCGGAGTGCGTGCGGGGGGCATCCCAGCAGGTGCACACGATGCGCAGCGTGCAGGCGCGGGCGGCCAACCCCGTCGTCACCACGGCGCTCGTGGCGATGAACGTGGCGATCTACGTGGTGTCGAGCATCGGGCGCGGGCTCACCGAGCCGTCGTTCGCCGTCCAGCTCGACTACGCGCTCATCGGACGGGGGCTGTCGTCCACGGCCGGCCTCATCGGGGTGGGCGAGGGCGAGTGGTACCGCCTCATCAGCGGCGGCTTCCTCCACGGGAGCCTGCTCCACCTCGGCTTCAACATGTACGTGCTGTGGATCCTCGGGAAGCAGCTCGAACCCGCCCTCGGCCAGGTGGCCTTCGGGGTCGTGTACTTCGCCTCGATGCTGGCCGGCTCGCTCGGCGTCATGGTGCTCGAGCCCGACGCCCTCACCGTCGGCGCATCGGGGGCGGTGTTCGGGCTGTTCGGCTACGCGGTGGTCGCCCAGTACGTGCGGGGCATCAACCCCATGCAGACCGGCCTCGGCATGGTCATCCTGGTCAACCTCGCCTTCACGTTCCTGGTGCCCGGCATCAGCATCGGCGGCCACGTCGGCGGCCTGCTCGGCGGCTTCGTCGCCGGCGGGCTCCACGAGCTGGCGCGCCGGCGGATGGGCGTGCCCGCCGCCGCCGGCGTGGCGATGGTGGCAGCGATGGGCGTGGCCTGCGCCGTGGCCGCCGTCGCGGTCGCCGCCGGCGCCTGAGCCCGCTCCGGCCGCCCGAACCACGATCCCGGTGGTCCCCGTCGGCGAGGATCCTCACGTTCGTCGACCGGGGCGGTCCTTCGGCGAGGATCCTCACGTTCGTCGGCCGGACCGGTCCTTCGGTGAGGATCCTCACGTTCGTCGGCTGGGGCGGCCCTTCGGTGAGGATCCTCACGCTCGTCGGCCGGGCCGGCCAGCGCGGGCGCTCAGGGCGACCCGGAGAGCGGCGCCAGCAGCCGGCACAGGCCGAGCTCGAACAGCTCCTCGGCGCGGTGCGGGGCCGTGCTCATGCCGGTGAGCTCGGTGAGGACGTAGCCGTGCACGGTCGCGTTCACGTGGTACGCCCAGTCGAACGCCTCGTCCTCGGCGAGGTCGGGTCGCACCAGGCGGACGTGGTCGACCAGGCGCTGGAACGACGCGAGACCGCGCCGCAGCGCCTCCTCGCCCGGGCGCACGTCGGGCACGGCCCGGCCGAACATGACGAGGAAGTGGGTGGGGTTGGCCAGCGCCCACCGCCGGTACTCGCGACCGGCGGCGACGAGGTCGCCGGCGGCGTAGGCCGGCTCGAGCGCCGCGTCGAAGGACTCGAAGCCTTCCACGAAGATGGCGTCGACCAGCCCGGCCTTGCCGCCGAACCAGGTGTACACACCGGTGGTCGAGCAGCCGGCCGCCTCGGCGATGCGGCGCACCGTGAAGCCCGCCTCGCCCTCGCGCGCCAGCACCGCGAGCGCGGCGTCGAGGATCGCGCGGCGCTGCCCGTGGCGGTCGGGTGGGGATCGCGGGCTTGACACGTCGGCAGCCACGTAACAACGTTACGTCCCATAACATTGTTACGTCGTGCCGAGGGGGCAGCGATGACCACGATCGAGGAGCCGGCGGCGCCGGCGACCAACCGCTACCTGGAGGGCAACTACGCGCCCGTCACCGAGGAGGTGACGGCGTTCGACCTGCCGGTGGAGGGCACCATCCCCGAGGAGCTGGCCGGCCGCTACCTGCGGAACGGGCCCAACCCCATCGACATCGGGACGCTCGACCCGGCCACCCACCACTGGTTCGTCGGCGACGGCATGGTGCACGGCGTCCGCCTCCGCGACGGACGGGCCGAGTGGTACCGCAACCGGTACGTGGGCTCGCAGCACGTGTCGGAGGTGCGCGGCGAGCCCGACATCCCCGGACCGAACTGGAACGACTCGCCGCGCGGCCCCAACACCAACGTCGGCGGGTTCGCGGGCACCACGTGGGCGATGGTCGAGGCCGGGGGCTGCCCGGTGGAGCTGACCTACGAGCTCGAGACCGTGGGGCGCAACGACTTCTCCGGGACCCTGCCCGGCGCGTTCACCGCCCACCCGAAGGTCGACCCGGACACCGGCGAGATGCACGCGATGGTGTACGCACCGGCCCAGTGGATGGACCACATCCAGTACGTCGTCGTCGGCGTCGACGGGCGGGTGCGCAAGACGGTCGACATCCCGCTCGGCATGACGATGGTGCACGACATGTCCCTGACGGGCCGCTACGCCGTGGTCTACGACCAGCCGTGCACGGTCGACCTCGACCTCGCCCTCGCCGGTCGCTTCCCGTTCCGCTGGAACCCCGGGTACGGCAACCGGATCGGGCTGCTCCCCCGTGAGGGCGGCGCCGACGACATCACCTGGATCGACGTGCCGCTGGGCTACGTGTTCCACCCGATGAACGCCTTCGACACGGTGGGCCCCGATGGCGACGCGAAGGTGGTCATCGACCTGTGCCGCTACGAGAAGATGTTCGAGCAGGATCTGCGGGGGCCGTTCGGCGACAGCATGGCCCGCCTCGAGCGCTGGACGCTCGACCCCAAGCGTCGCACGGTCTCCACCGACGTCATCGACGAGCGGCCCAACGAGTTCCCCCGCCACCGGGGGTCGCTCACCGCCAAGCCGTACCGGTACGGGTGGTGCGCCGCGCCGTCGGACGTCGACGGCGACAGCTGGCCGACGCTCAAGCACGACCTCGCCACCGGCCAGCGGTGGGAGTTCGACCACGGCCCGGGACGTGCGGCCGGCGAACCGGTGTTCGTGGGACGCCCGGGCGGCGCCGACGAGGACGACGGCTGGCTGGTCACGTTCGTGCACGACCTCGGCGAGGGCACGTGCGACTTCGTGGTCATGGACGCGGCCGACTTCGACCGGCGCGACTACGTGGCCCGGGTGCGGCTGCCCCAGCGCGTGCCCTTCGGGTTCCACGGGAACTGGGTCAGCGACCGCTCGGTGCCGCCGCCCGACTGAGGCGAGTGGCGGTTGGCACACCGGCGCGTGCCAGGATCAGTGGGTGACCGACTTCTACCGACAGGCATGGGACGAGCTCACCGGGCCGGGGGGCCCGTTCGAGACGACGACGATCGATGTCCGGGGGATCCCCACGAAGGTCTTCGCGTCGGCGCCGCCGAACATGCGGGTGCTCTGGGAGATGGCCGCGGCCCACGCGGACAACGACTACATCGTGTACGAGGACGAGCGGTACACCTACGCCGAGATCGGCGCCCAGGTGCGGGCCCTCGCCCACCTCCTGCGTGACGTCCACGGCGTCGGAGAGGGCGACCGCGTGGCCGTCGCCATGCGCAACTACCCCGAGTGGGTCGTGAGCTACTGGGCCATCACCTCCCTGGGCGCCGCCATCGTCGGCATGAACGCCTGGTGGACCGGCCCCGAGATGGAGTACGGGCTCACCGACTCCCGCCCGAAGGTGCTCATCTGCGACGACGAGCGCCTCGAGCGCGTCCTGCCCCACCTCGAGAAGGTGCGGGCCGAGGCGCCGCTGCACGTGATCTCCGTGCGGTCCGACCGCGAGCTGCCCGACGACGCCAGCCGCTGGACCGACGTCGTCGA
This sequence comes from Acidimicrobiales bacterium, assembly GCA_035764875.1. Classification (GTDB taxonomy): domain Bacteria; phylum Actinomycetota; class Acidimicrobiia; order Acidimicrobiales; family Salinilacustritrichaceae; genus Salinilacustrithrix. Next base: position 22,408 of record DASTYO010000207.1, read on the forward strand.
CCCGGCGAACGCCCCGGCCGAGCTGCCCCCGGCCACGATCGACCCCGACGACGACGCCACGATCTTCTACACGTCGGGCACCACCGGGTTCCCGAAGGGCGCCCAGCTCACGCACCGGGGCTCGGTGCACAACATCCTGCACCTCGTGTTCATGACCACCGTCGCCCAGGTGGCCCAGGCCAAGGCGGTCGCGGCCGGTGAGGCCGAAGCGCCCGCGGAGCCGGAAGCCGACGCGGCGCCCGCCGGGCCGCCGGTGTTCATGGCCCCCACCCCGCTGTTCCACGTCACCGCGTGCAACTGCCTCCTGCACCCGTGCACGCTCGCCGGCGGCAAGCTGGTGCTGACCTACAAGTGGGACCCGGGCCGGGCGCTCGAGCTGATCGAGCGGGAGAAGGTCACCAACTTCTCCGGCGTGCCCACCATGAGCCGCGAGCTGCTCGCCCACCCCGACTGGGCCAAGCGCGACACGTCCAGCCTCCAGGGCATGGGCGGCGGTGGGGCGGCGCTCCAGCCCGACCTGGTGGAGAAGATCGACAAGTCGCTGGCGAAGGGTGCGCCCGCCACCGGCTACGGGCTCACCGAGACCCACGGCATCGTCACCGCCAACTCGGCCGCCAACTACGTGGCCAAGCCGGCGTCGTGCGGACCCGTCGTCCCCACGCTCGAGGCGAAGCTGGTGGACGAGGCCGGCGAGGACCTGCCGCCCGGACCCGACACGATCGGCCAGCTCTGCGTGCGCGGCTCGGTGGTGATCAAGGGCTACCTCAACCGCCCCGAGGCGACGGCGGAGGCCATCCGCGACGGCTGGTTCAACACCGGTGACATCGCCCGCATCGACGAGGACGGCTACGTGTTCATCGTCGACCGGGCCAAGGACATGGTCCTGCGCGGCGGCGAGAACATCTACTGCTCCGAGGTGGAGTCGGCCATCTACGAGCACGACGACGTGGCCGAGGTGGCCGTGTTCGGCGTGCCCGACGAGCGGCTCGGCGAGGAGGTCGGCGCGGCCATCGTGCTGCGCGACGGGGCCTCGCTCGACGAGGACCAGCTGCGCAGCTTCCTGTCCGAGCGGCTGGCCAAGTTCAAGATCCCGACGCACGTCTGGTTCCGCACCGAGCCGCTGCCCCGCAACGCCAACGGCAAGTTCGTGAAGCGCGACCTGCGCGAGGAGTACGTCAGCAGCTGACGCGCGACCCTCGCCACCCCAACTGCCCGGTCCGGGTCTGGAGGTCGTGGTCTGGGTGCTGAAGGGGGCTCTGAGCCGCCTCCGGTGACCAGACCACGACCCCGGGACCCGGACCGGGTCGCACGGCGGCGGCGGCGGACCGGGTCGCACGGCGGCGGCGGCGGTGGCGGACCGATGGGCGGGGTGGGCGGCCGTCAGGCGAGGGTGGCGGCGGCGGCTTCGAGGACGAGCGCGGAGGCGACCAGCAGCTCCTCGGCGCCGGTGGCGGCGATGAGCTGCACCGCCGCCGGGAAGCGGCCGCCCGCCGGCACGGGCAGGACGAGCGCCGGCACGCCCGCCAGGTTGACCGCGACGTTGAGGCGCCGGGTGTCGAGGCGCAGCGGGTCGTCGAGCGGTGCCGGCTCGTCCATGATGCCGGCGGTCACCAGGACCGGTGTCCGCCGCAGGGCGGCGCCGAGCTCGTCCCGCCACGCCGGTGCGGAGCCGAGGGCCGCGGCGAGCTCGTCGTCGGTGATCGCTGCACCCCGCACGAGCCGGTCCCGCGTCTCGTCGCCGAGCTGGTCGCCGTGCTCGGCCAGGAGCCGGGCGTGGGTGCGGGCCGACTCGCCGAAGAGGACCGTGGTGCCGGCGAGCTCGGCGGCGTCCCAGCCGGGGAGCTCGACCGGCGCCACCGGCATGCCGCACGCCGCGAGGAGCCGGTCGACCGCGTCCTCGACCCATGCAGCGGCGCCGAGCCTGACCCGGCCCAGCGCCGACGCCGGAGCAGCGGCCGGCACGAAGCCTGGTTCGAGCAGCGCCATGCCGACCGCGACGCCGGCGACGTCGGCGGCCATCGGGCCGACGGTGTCGAGGCTCGGGGCCAGGGGCCGCACGCCTTCCACGGGTATGCGGCCGTAGGTGGTCTTGAGCCCGACGACGCCGCAGCACGCCGCGGGCGTGCGGATGGAGCCGGCCGTGTCGGTGCCGATGGCGACGTCGGCCTCGCCGGTGGCGACTGCGACGGCCGAACCCGACGACGAACCCCCAGGGATGCGGGTGGGGTCGAGCGGGTTGACCGGTGTGCCGGTCCACGGGTTGATGCCGCTGCCGCCGAAGGCCAGCTCGTGCAGGTTGACCTTCCCCACGATGCGGGCGCCCGCGGCGCGGGCGATCGCCACGCACGCAGCATCGACCGCCGCCGGTTCGGCCATGGCGGCGACCGGTCGGGAGGCGCACGTGGTGGGCGTGCCCACGACGTCGACGAGGTCCTTCACCGCCAGCCGCGGCCCGTCGCCGGGCGGCGGGTCGAGCCGCACCAGGAAGGTGGTCACGTGGCGGTGCCTCCCTCGATGCGCGCCTTGAGCCGGCGCAGGTTGCCCTTCCAGATCCGAGCCATGATCCGCCCGCCCACGAGGCCGCCGACCGGGCCGCCCATCCACCACGGGAACACGAGCCGCTCGGACCACTCGAAGCGGGTGGCCCCACGCCGGCGGAAGCGCCGCCCGGCAGGGGAGAGGGTGAACACGCCGTCGCCCGTGACCAGGCCGACGTGGCGCACGCCCATCGCCCGTCCCGGCTCCCACCGCGTGATCTCCATGACGTCGGTGAGCCCGAACGGCCCCACCTTCGTGTCGCACTCGAACACCGTGCCGACGCCCTCGGTGCGGTCGGAGGTGAAGCGGATGGCGACCGCGTCGGCCATCCACTCGGTGTGGGTGCGCACGTCCTCCACCGCCGCCCACACGTCGTGCGGCGAGGCGTCGATGACGGTGGAGACGGTGATCCGGGCCATGGCGGGAACGGTACGCAGCGGCCGGGTCCGCGTTCTCGTCACCCCCCGTGCGGATACTGGGACCCATGGTGATCCTGATCGCCCTCCTCACCGCCGTCGTCGCCGCCGGCCTCGCCGCGCTCGTCGTCGCACGGATCACCGCCACCCACCTGTCGCAGCGGGCGACGGAGGAGCGCGAGGTCGCCGTCACGGCAGCCGTGGAGGCCGTGGTCGCCCAGGCCGGCCAGGCGTTCCTGGCCGAGCGCGAGCACACGCTGCGCGCCACGGTCGACAGCGCCACCGCGGTCGCCGCCTCGAAGCTGCACGACTCGATGGCGGCCGGCAGCCGCGAGCTCGACCTGCGCACCCGCTCGTTCGAGCAGCAGGTGCAGCACATCTCCGACGCGCTGGGCACGCTCGGCGGCCTCGTCCAGCAGCTGCAGAAGGAGCGGGCGGAGCAGACCGGGTCGCTCGTCGCCCAGCTCGAGCAGGTGAGCCTCACCCAGCGCTCGCTCGCCGAGCACACCGACCAGCTCCGCCAGGCGCTGGCCAGCCCCAAGCAGCGGGGCCAGTGGGGCGAGCGCATGGCCGAGGACGTCCTGCGGGCAGCCGGGTTCCGGGAGGGCGTGAACTACCGGCGACAGCGGGCCATCGAGGGCGGCACCATCCCCGACTTCCGGTTCCTGCTGCCGCGCGAGCTCGAGCTGCGCATGGACGTGAAGTTCCCGGTCGACAACTACCTGCGGGTGCTCGAAGCCGCCACCGACGACGAGCGCTCGCGGTACACCCGGGCCTTCGTGGCCGACGTGCGCACCCACGTGCGCGGGCTCGCCGGCCGCGGCTACATCGACCACCGCGACACGGTCGACTGCCTGCTGCTGTTCATCCCGAACGAGGCGGTGTACGCCTTCCTGCACGAGGCCGATCCCGAGGTGGTCGACGTCGCCCTCGGCCAGCGCGTGGTGCTCTGCTCGCCCAGCACGCTGTTCGCCGTGCTGGCCGTCGTGCGTCGCTCGGTCGAGCAGTTCCAGCTGGAGCGGCGCAGCGACGAGATCCTGCGGTGCCTCGGGGGCGTCACGTCCGAGTGGGACAAGCTCACCGGAGCCATCGAGAAGGTGGGCCGCCAGCTCGACCAGGTGCACAAGAGCTTCCACGACGACCTGAACGGCACCCGTCGCCGCGTGTTCCAGCGCCGGCTCGACGAGATCGAGGCGCTGCAGTCGGCGTCCGAGCGGCCCGTGCTCGGCAGCGGCGAGGCGCTGGCCGCCCAGAAGGCGGCGGGCGACGTGCGCCCCCTCCCCGTCGAGGAGCGGAGCCGGCCCACCGGTGACGACGACGGCGTGGCCGAGGCCGGCTGAGGCGGGGCGGCACCCGGTCGGCCCCCCGATGTTCTAGAACGATGGGGCCCCGGGGAACCGACCCGGGCACCCCATCCGCGAGCAGAAACCGGGAGAAGAGCAGCTCCATGTCCGACTACGAGATCCCGAAGCCAGAGCCCAAGGAGATCGACTCCGTCAAGTGGCTCGAGTGGAAGGACGTGATGGAGCGGGCGACGCTCCGGGGTCACCCCTACAACGACGAGCGTTGCGACAACTGCCTGTACTACCTCGATCCGGACGAGGAGATCTCGTACTGCTGGCACCAGACGCTGCGGATCCTCGTGGGCGGCGACTGGTGGTGCCAGTGGTGGGAGCCCATCGAGGAGTAGCCGCTGCGGCCCCGGGTCAGCGGATGCGGACGCGCTCGCCGGCCCGGGGCACCACGGCCGCCCACGTCAGCTCGTCGTCCAGCCGGGCGCGCAGGGCGTCGGCGGCCTCCTCCTCGCCGTGCACCACGAAGGCGATGTCGGGCGGCACGCGCATGCGACCCAGCCAGCCGATGAGCTCGTGGGCGTCGGCGTGCACGCTGAACGCGTTCAGCTGGAGCACCTCGGCCCGGACCGGGATGTAGCTGCCGAGCATCTTCACCGCCCGGGCGCCGTCGGCGAGCTGGCGCCCCCGGGTGCCCGCCGCCTGGAAGCCGGGCAGGATCACGGCGTTGCGATGGTCGGGCAGCCGGCGGGCCAGGTGGTGGAGCACCCGGCCGCCCGTCGCCATGCCCGAGGCCGACACGATGATCGCCGGATAGGGCAGGTCGTGCAGCTTCCGGGACTCGTCGGACGTGTGCACCTCCCGGACCGTGCCGACCGCGGCGAAGGGGTCGCCCTCGAGGGGTCGGAGCTCGGGCGCCCGCTCGTCGATCGCCGCCCGGTACACCTCGAGCACCCGCAGCGCCATCGGGCTGTCGGCGTAGACGGGCAGCTCCGGGATCCGGCCTGCGGCCCGCAGCCGGGCGAGGGCCAGCAGCACGACCTCGGTGCGGTCGACGGCGAAGGCGGGGATCACCACCGTGCCACCCCGCTCGGCGGTGCGGGAGATGAGGTCCGCCATCGCGTCCAGCGCCTCCGCCTCCTCGTCATGGTCCCGGTTCCCGTAGGTCGATTCGGTCACGACGACGTCGACCGCGGCGGGCGGGTCGTCGGGCGGGCGGAGGAGGGGGTGGTTGGTGCGTCCGAGGTCGCCGGTGAACAGGAGGCGCCGGCCGGACTCGTGCAGCGTGAGCTCGACGGTGGCCGCGCCCAGGATGTGCCCGGCCGTGCGCAGGTGCGCGGTGACCCCCTCGGCGACGGTGACGTCGACGCCCAGGTCGACCGGTTCGACCAGCGACAGGGCGAGCTCAGCGTCGTCGCGCGTGTACAGCGGCAGCGCGGGGCGGTGCTTCGAGTACCCGGCCCGGTTGGCGTAGGCGGCCTCCTCCTCCTGGAGGCGGGCGGAGTCCTCGAGCACGATGTCGGCGAGCTCGGCGGTGAAGGGCGTGCAGAGCACGGGGCCGGCGAAGCCGTCACGCGCCAGGGCCGGCAGGTACCCGACGTGGTCGAGGTGCGCGTGGGTGAGCACCACGGCGTCGATCGACGCCGGCTCCACGGGGAACCGGGACCAGTTCCGGACGCGCAGGTCCTTGGCCCCCTGGAACAGCCCGCAGTCCACGAGGACCCGGCGCCGGCCGGCCTCCACGAGGAAGCGGCTCCCGGTGACGGTGCCGGCGGCGCCGAGGAAGTGCAGCAGCGGGGAAGGGCTGGTCATGGCCGCATCGTCCGTCCCGAGCGAGGTCGCAGACAGGGCCAGAGGTCCCCGCCCGAGGCCGCAAGGGGTAGGAATGGGGCCATGGCTGCAGACGAGAACCTGCCCGACGACGTCCCCGAGGCCGATGCCATCGAGCAGCGCCAGGAGGTCGTCGACGCCGAGGTCGTCGACGAGGAGGCCCCTGCCGCACGCGACGAGCTGCGCATCGACGACAGCCTCGAGGTACCGGAGGCCGACGCCCTCGACCAGTCCCGGGCCGTGCCGACCGACGACGAGCCGATGGCCGGCGAGTGAGCGGCCCGGCGACGTGACCGCCGCCGGGCCGGCGGTTCAGGGCGAGAGCAGGTCGCGGACCTTGTCGACCATGGCCGCCCACGGCCCGGCGACGAGCTGGGCCGTGGCGGTGCCGGGCACCAGCGGGTGCGGGTGGGTCGGCACGACCTTCTTGGCCTGCTCGACCACGGTGCCGAGGCGCTCGA
>DASTYO010000208.1:0-3775 GCA_035764875.1 Acidimicrobiales bacterium
GTACGTCGAGGAGGGCACGATCTTCAAGGGCGGCTCCGGCGCCGGCATCAACCTGTCGAAGATCCGTTCGTCGAAGGAGTACCTGAAGGGCGGCGGCACCGCCTCGGGCCCGGTCAGCTTCATGCGGGGCGCCGACGCCTCCGCCGGCACCATCAAGTCGGGCGGCAAGACCCGCCGCGCCGCGAAGATGGTCATCCTCAACGTCGACCACCCCGACATCGAGGAGTTCATCTGGGTCAAGGCCCGCGAGGAGAAGAAGATCCGGGTCCTCGAGGAGGCCGGCTTCGACATGAGCCTCGACGGGGCCGACATGGCGTCGGTCCAGTACCAGAACGCCAACAACTCCGTGCGGGTCACCGACGAGTTCATGCAGGCCGTCGTCGACGACGCGGACTGGGACCTGAAGGCGGTCACCACCGGCGAGGTCGTCAAGACCGTCCGGGCCCGCGACCTCATGCGCCAGATCTCCGAGGCCGCCTGGGAGTGCGCCGACCCCGGCATGCAGTTCGACACCACCATCAACCGGTGGCACACCGCGGCGAACACCGACCGCATCAACGGGTCGAACCCCTGCTCGGAGTACATGCACATCGACAACTCGGCCTGCAACCTGGCCTCGATCAACCTGCTGAAGTTCCTCGACCTCGACGCAGGCGACCGGTTCGACATCGAGGCCTTCGAGCACACCGTCGACGTCGTCTTCACCGCCCAGGAGATCCTGGTCGGCCGGGCCGACTACCCCACGGAGGCCATCGGCGAGAACTCCCGCCGGTTCCGCCAGCTGGGCCTCGGCTACGCCAACCTGGGCGCGCTGCTCATGGCCTCGGGCCTGCCCTACGACTCCGACGAGGGCCGCGCCGTCGCCGCGGCCATCACCTCGCTGATGACGGGCCGGGCCTACGAGACCTCGGCCCGCACGGCCGCCCGCATGGGCCCCTTCGCCGGCTATGCGGAGAACGCCGAGCCGATGCTCCGGGTGCTCGAGCAGCACCGGGCCGCCGCGGCCGACATCGACGAGGAGCTCGTGCCCGAGCACCTGCTGTCGGCGGCCCAGCAGGCGTGGGACAACGCCTGCGAGCTCGCCGCCCAGTCGGGCGTGCGCAACTCCCAGGCGTCGGTGCTCGCCCCCACCGGCACCATCGGCCTGATGATGGACTGCGACACCACCGGCATCGAGCCCGACCTCGGTCTGGTCAAGATGAAGAAGCTGGTCGGCGGCGGCACCATGTCCATCGTCAACCAGACGGTGCCCCGGGCGCTGCGCCGCCTCGGCTACTCCACCGCCCAGATCGACGCCATCGTCGCCTACATCGACGAGAACAAGTCGCTCATCGGCTGCCCCGACCTCGACGCCGCCCACCTGCCGGTGTTCGCCTGCTCCATGGGCGACAACACCATCCACTACACGGGGCACGTGAAGATGATGGCGGCGGTCCAGCCCTTCATCTCCGGCGCCATCTCCAAGACCGTGAACATGCCCGAGGAGGCCACGGTCGCCGACGTCGAGCAGCTCCACATCGACGCCTGGCAGATGGGCGTGAAGGCCATCGCCATCTACCGCGACAACTGCAAGGTCGGCCAGCCGCTCTCCGCGGTGAAGAAGGACGACGCCGCCGCCCCGATCACCGAGGTGGTCGAGAAGGTCGTGGAGAAGGTCGTCAACCGGCCCCAGCGGGTGAAGCTGCCCCGCAACCGCACCAGCCGCACCTTCGAGTTCCGGGTGGCCGACTGCAAGGGCTTCGTCACCGTCGGCGAGTACGAGGACGGCCGCCCCGGCGAGATCTTCATGAAGGTCTCCAAGCAGGGCTCCACCCTCGCCGGCATCATGGACGCCTTCGCCATCTCGGTGAGCCACGGCCTGCAGTGGGGCGTCCCGATCCGCTCGTTCATCGAGGCGTTCACCAACATGCGCTTCGAGCCGGCCGGCATGACCGACGACCCCGACATCCGGTTCGCCTCGAGCCTGGTCGATTACATCTTCCGGCGCCTCGCGGTCGACTACCTCTCCTACGAGGAGCGGGCCGAGCTCGGCATCCTCACCGTCGGCGAGCGCACCCAGCCCACGCTGCCCGGCGTCGAGGAGTCGGTCACCGAGACGGTGCAGGGCCAAGACGTCGTCCCCGACCCGGTGTCCATCGAGTCGGCGTCCACGCTCATCGACGTCACCGAGAAGCCGGCGGCTCCTGCGGCTCCGGCCGTCACGCCGGCGCCCGCCGGCTCCGACGCCCCGATGTGCATGACCTGTGGCGTCCAGATGATCCGGGCCGGCTCCTGCCACGCCTGCCCCAGCTGCGGGAGCACCAGCGGCTGCAGCTGATGACGAGGTGAACGTGCGGGGGCGGGCGGCCCACCGCAGATGACACGGCCCCGGGCTCCGGCCCGGGGCCGTGCCGCGCCCGGCGAGGTGTTCGCGCCTACTCCGTCGCCCGGCCGGCGCCACCTCTCCGCGCACGGCGTTGCGCTGGCGCAACGCCACACGCCGAGTCCGGTCCTGGGTCCGAGGAGTCCACGTGGTGCTTAGCAGTCACGTCGGAGCGACAGCGCTCGTCGACCGGAGGCTCTGAGGTCGAGGTCCGCCTCCGTTCGTGCAGCAAGCTCCCTGAGCGTCTCGAGGCTCCTAGCGCATCGGCGCGGTTCACTGCTCGACCGGCACGCTTCGTGTCGGCGCCGATACGACTTCCGATGCGGCCGTGGGACTGGCCTTGGAGAGGAAGCGTCGACGGCTGGAAACGCTGCGATGGACCCGTCTGGACCATTGTCGGCAGGGGTGCTCATCCGTACGCTCGCCCCAGCAACCGGGGAGGGCCGGTTGACGGCGAAGGGGATTGTCGATGCGGGGACGACGGCGGGTGGGGCACGGGCACGCGCGGGCCGCGACCGTGTTGGTGGTGGCGTTCGGACTGGTCGCCGGCGTGCTGAGCGTCGCGGCAACGCCGGCGATCGTGCAGGCCGCCGACCCGCCGCCCGGCCCGGTGCCGCCCGGGGACTGCGAGTGGTTCGGGGAGGCGACCTACGACCGCACCCAGGTGTACGACCGGACGGCGAGCAAGGCCAAGCAGACCGACGTGTGGCACATGGACGCCCGGTCGACGCCGGTCACGGGCACCGAGTGCGGCGCCGAAGTGAATGCCACCTACGACATGACCTTCGCCGACGAGGACACCGTCACCTGCGACCCGCCGGACGCTGACCCGTACTCGACGACGATCACGTACCGGCAGCGGATCGAGGTGGCCGGCAGCCAGGACACTGCCAGCGTCACCCAGCTGGTGGCGGACGGGGCCGAAGGCGACACTCGCATCAATCTGACCTTCCCCGTCGACCCGTTCCTCGGGACCCGCACCTACTCGATCGACGGCGGCTGCCGGGCAACCGACCCCACGGTCGTCGACTGCACCACCGACGCGTCCGCCGCCGGCAACGGCTACTGCGTGTTCGACCCGGCGATCGTGTTCGGACCCTGCCAGAGCAGCCGGACGGCGTCGGCGGTGCCGTTCTACTTCCCGCCGACCGCGCAGGCGGTCCAGGGCACCTGCACGCTCGGGTTCGAGGACGTGCAGTCGACGGCGACGTTGACGGTCAGCGACGTCCGAACCTGGCGGCTCCGGCGCACGGTCTGTGACCGCAGCGTCGACACCGACGACGGCGGCGTCGGCGACTGCGACGAGTTCGACAACGGCACCAACCCCCTCGACCCGCTCGACGACACCGAGGATCCCTGCGACGCCCGGTTCGGCGGCGCCGACGCTGATCTCGACGGCGTCACCGACGCGTG
>DASTYO010000209.1:0-15313 GCA_035764875.1 Acidimicrobiales bacterium
CTGGCGGACGATCTTCATCGACTCGCGGATCTCGTTGAGCCGGATCGCGTAGCGGTCGAAGCTGTCGCCGTACGAGCCGACGAGCACGTCGAAGTCGACCTGGTCGTAGCGCAGGTACGGCTCGTCCTTGCGCAGGTCGCGAGCCACGCCGGTGGAGCGCAGGATCGGGCCGGTGGCACCGAGTGCGATGGCCTCCTGGGCGGTGATGACGCCCACGCCCTGGAGCCGCTCGCGGTAGATGGGCTGACCGGTGAGCAGCACGTCGAACTCGTCGAGCTGGTCGGGCAGGTAGTCGAGGAGGCGCAGCACGTCGTCGCGCCAGCCGTCGGGCAGGTCGGCGGCGACCCCGCCGGGGCGGATGTAGTTGTGGTTCATCCGCAGGCCGGTGATCTTCTCGAGCAGGCGCAGCGTCTCCTCGCGCTCGCGCCAGCCGTAGATCATCATCCCGACCGCGCCCACGTCCATGCCGTTCGTGGCCATGAACAGCAGGTGCGAGCTCATGCGGTTGAGCTCGCACATCAGCATGCGGATCCACTGGGCCCGCTCGGGGATGTCGCCGTCGATGCCGAGCAGCTTCTCGGTGGCCATCGAGAACACCAGCTCGTTGAAGAGCGGGGCGGCGTAGTCCATGCGGGTGACGTTGGTGGGCCCCTGCAGGAACGTGAGCTCCTCGCCGGTCTTCTCCATGCCGGTGTGCAGGTACCCGATGACCGGCTTGGTGCGCAGCACGCGCTCGCCCTCGAGCTCGAGCATGAGCCGCAGCACGCCGTGCGTCGACGGGTGCTGCGGGCCCATGTTGAGGATCATCGTCTGGTCGTCACCGGCCTCCACGTCGGCCAGCGCCGCCGCGTCGGCCTCCGACATGCGCAGGACCGCGCCCAGCTCGCGCAGCACCTCGGCCGCGTTGCCGGTGCCGCGGGGACCCATCTCCTGGGCGCCCTCGCTGGTGAAGGCGGCGGCGTCGTGCTCGGTGGTGCTCATCGCTCGTTCACCACGCCCTTGAACTGGACCGGGATCCGGCCGACGGCGTAGTCCTTGCGCAGGGGGTGGCCCTCCCAGTCCTCGGGCATGAGGATGCGGCTGGGGTCGGGGTGGCCGTCGAAGCGGATGCCGAACATGTCGTACACCTCACGCTCGAGGGCCTCGCTGCCGGGGTGGAGGTCGAACAGCGAGGGGCACACCGGATCGTGCTCGGGGACCTGCACCCGGATGCGGATCCGGCTGCGGTGCTGGTGGCTCAGCAGGTTGACGACGACCTCGAAGCGCTCGGGCTCGATGCCGCTGGGGAGCTGGCGGGGCGACGTGTAGGTCAGGTAGTCGACGGCGGTGACGTCGATGCAGACGTTGAAGCCCTCGTCGTCGCGCAACCGCTGCACGACGCCCAGCAGGTCGCCGCGCGACACGTGGAGCACCGCCTGCCCGCGCGAGTACGTGACCGGCTGGCCGTGGAGGAGCTCGGGCTCGGCCGTGGTGTCGTCGACCACCTCGTCGTGCTCGACCTGCTCGGGGGTGGCGTCGCTCACGACGACCGCCCCAGGCTCACCGGCGCGTCGAGGCGCTGGCCCCCGGCGGTCTGGCCGTCGACCTGGGGCAGGTGCACGGCGGCGCCGCCCCCGGTCTCGGCGCGGCGGCGCAGCAGCTCGCCGCTCTGGATCTTCTCGTGGATGGTGTTGATGGCGTGGATCAGCGTCTCGGGGCCGGGCGGGCAGCCGGGGGCGTACGCGTCGACGGGCACGATCTGGTCGACGCCCTGGACGATGGCGTAGTTGTTGAACATCCCGCCGCTGGAGGCGCACACGCCCATCGACAGGACCCACTTGGGCTCCATCATCTGGTCGTAGATGTGGCGCAGGACGGGGGCCATCTTCTGGCTGACCCGGCCGGCGACGATCATGAGGTCGGCCTGGCGGGGCGAGGCCCGGAACACCTCCATGCCGAAGCGCGACATGTCGTAGTGGGCGCCGCCCGCCGCCATCATCTCGATGGCGCAGCAGGCCAGGCCGAACGTGGCCGGCCACATGCTGGACTTGCGAGCCCACTGGACCAGGTCCTCGACCCGTCCGGTGAGCACGTTGTGGTCGAGCCCTTCGAGGCCCTTGTCGAGCTGCCAGCCCATGGGGACTCCTCTCTCAGGCGGCTTCGTCGGTGCCGGCGGTGCGGCCGTCGAGGCCGACGCGCCGGACGGTGCTCGAGAGCGTGCGCTCCTCGGACACCATGGTCTCCCCGCCGGCCACATCCGCGCGCACCCGCCGCTGCAGCGGACCCCAGTCGAGGGCGCCCCGGCTGAACTCGTAGGCGAGCGAGATCACGATGGGCAGGGAGAACAGCAGGATGGCGAACAGGCCGTGCGCCCCGAGCTGGCGGTAGATCGTCGCCCACGGGAACAGGAAGATGATCTCGATGTCGAACACGATGAACGACATCGCCACCAGGAAGAACTTCACCGGGAAGCGCTCGGGTGGCTCCCGGGTGGGGATGATGCCCGACTCGTAGGGCGCCAGCTTGGCGGGGGTCTTGCGGTTGGGGGCCAGCAGCCGCGACGTCACGAGGCTGCCCGCGACGAACACCGCCGCGAGGACCATCAGGACGACGAGGGGGAGGTACTGGCCCATGGCGCTCAGGCGGTGGCTCCAGCCCGGACGCGCTCGGCGTGGGCGAGGTTGGACTCGAGGATCCGCTCACGCTGGTTCAGGACCCAGCACAGCAGCAGGAAGATCAGCGTCGACCCGATGGTGATCATGGCCGCCGGGAAGCGGCGGTCACCGATGTCGCGGAGCATGACGACCGAGATCACCGGCTGCTCGGGATCGGCCTCCGGCGTGGGCGGCGCCTGGCCCGGCTCGGCCTCCTGGGGGATGACCTTCTGGACCTGGACGATCGCGTACCGCTCCGGGTTCTTGATGGTGAGCGCGGAGACGACCTCGTTCTTCACGCGGTCCCAGCGGGTGGGGTCGTCGGGCAACCCCTTCTTGCCACCGACCTCGAAGGCGCCGAGCACGATGTAGTCGGTGGGTGCCTCGATGCCGAAGGCACACGTCGAGCAGTCGGGCAGGTTGTCGCTGACCGTGGCCTCGGCCTCGCCGCGGGACGGGTCGGAGGCGGGGAGGAACTTCCAGCCGTCGCTGGCCTCCTCGAGCTGGGTCTCGATCTCGTCGAAGGCCTCGGGATCCTCCTCGAACAGCTCGGCGACCCGCTCGTAGTCGGGCCCGCCGGTCTCGGGGTCCTCGGGCAGCACGGACAGGTCGAGGTCGGTGACCTTGTCGGTGACGGCCTGGTCGACGTCGCCGGCGTTGTACTCGACGACCTTCCAGGAGGCGGCCTCGCCCTGCATGCCGATGCCGTAGATCCACCAGATGAGGCCCATGATGGCCATCCAGCCGAAGAACCCGGTGATGGCCAGCAGGAAGCCGAGGCGGTTGCCGGTGTTGGTGGCGAGCAGCAGGTACACCGAGCCCATCAGCACCACGACGCCGACGCCGACGGCGAGCAGGCCGCGGATCGTGGGGTCGAACGCGATGCCGGCGAAGAGGTTGAGCATCTGCATCAGCCCTCCTCCCCGAGGGATTCGACGTAGCGGGCGATCGCCTCGATCATCTCCATGGTCAGCATGCCGTCGTCGGCTTCCTCGGTGTTCGGGTCGTCGCCGAAGCCGGGCATCATGCCGTCGCCCGACAGGCCGTTCTGGCCGTAGGGGACGCCGCGCTCGGCACCGACGTGCAGGAACTCGGTCAGCTCGTCGACCGTGGCGAACTGGCGGGGGATGATGCCGTTGCGCAGCTGGGGGCCGTAGCCGCCGGCACCGTCGGGGTAGTCGACGTAGAGGTCGAGGTCGGCGTCGGCCGGCGCGGCGCTGGCCGGGTCGATGGACCAACCCCGAGTGTGGCAGCGACCGCAGGCGTAGGCGCCGCCGGCGAAGCCGGTCTCCTTGCCCAGGTTGAACAGCGCCTCGCCGGTGGCCAGGTCGGTGTAGTCGATCTCCTCGTCCTCACCGAGCCCGAGCGACGCCCGCAGCTCCTGCTCGACCGCCTGCTTGGACTCGTCGGAGCTGATCTGGATCGAGGCGAGGTAGTCGATGATGTTCTCGAGCTGCTGCTCGGTGAGCGGACCGCCGCCGCCGGCGCCCCAGGCGGGCATCGGCGAGTACGGGCGGCCGTACTCGAGGATGTAGAAGACCTCGTCGCGGTCGTAGCGGAGCAGGACGTTGTTCAGCGCCGGGGCCTGCCAGTTGACCTGGGCGACGAACTCGTTGTCGCTGTCGAGGATGGTGTACGGCGCCACGCCGCCCACGCCCTCGGGTCCGTGGCAGGCGTTGCACTGGGCGCCCGTGGTGTAGAGCTCCTCGCCGCGGGACTCGAAGACGCGGAGGTACTCGGCCTCGGCGCCCTCCTGGCGGCCGGGCTCGGCCAGCCAGTAGGCGGGCAGGCCGACGCCCACCAGCACCAGGCCGGCGAGGCCGAGGGTCAGCGTGCGGTCGAGCTTCTTGGTCTCGAGCTCGTCGTCGTCGTAGTACGGCTTGAGGTTGGCGGCGAGCTCGAGCTCGGCGCCCACCTCGTTGCGGCCGGCCTTGATGTTGAACGCCGCGTAGACCACGAAGCCGAGGACGACCACGACGGCGATGACGATGCCGATGGCCTGGACCGTGCTCGCGGCGAACAAAGCGGGGGTGAGATCAGACATGGTGTGCGTGAGTCGCTCTTCTCGGGCTCGTTCCGGGGCTCAGTGGCTCGCCGCGCCGATGCAGTGGGGGCCCTCGGCCTCCTGGCCGGTGGTGTTCGTGCCGATCGGCGGGCCCTGGACGATGGTGCCGGTGTCGACGGTGAGGACGCCGCCGGAGACGGACATCGCGAAGCGGTCCATGCCGCGGGGGGCGGGGCCGCCCTTCTTCTCGCCGACCTGGTTGTACTGGCTGCCGTGGCAGGGGCACTCGAACCACTGCGACGTCACGCACTCGGGGACGCGGCAGCCCAGGTGCGGGCACTTCTGGTAGAGGGCGATGACGCCCTCCTCCATGCCGGCGAGCTCGGGCGGCGAGTAGACGGCCCGGGCCTTCTCGAGCGCACCGGTGGGGTACTCGGTGAGCCACATGCGACCCTCGGGCTGGTACAGGAACCCGTTGTTGTCGCGGATCTGCTGGACGACCTCGGAGACGTTGCCGACCCGGATCGCCGAGCCGAAGCCGCCGCCGGCCCGCGGCCAGAGGAAGGCGATGACGGCGGCGCCGAAGCCGGAGAGGCCGACGACCCAGAACCCGACGATGCCCCGGTTGAGGAACTGGCGGCGGGTGGCGCCGAGCGTGTCGGGGTCGGGTGGGACCCAGGCGGTGGGGGCGGCCGAGCCGGCGCTGACCAGCTCCTTGCCGCTGCGGCTGCGCTCGAGGCGGGCGGCGAGCTCGAGCTCGCGGCCCGATGCGGAGGCCTTGCCCTCGGTGCGCTCGCCGACGTGCATCCCGGCGTCGCGCTTGCGCGTCTCGCGGGACAGCACGCCGATGGCCTTCTCGGCCTGGTTGCGACGGGCGGCGGCCAGGAGGACGACGCCGGCCAGGACCACGAGCCCGACGACGGCGAGGATGGCGACGGTGGAGGTGTCCATGGGTGCTACCTGCTTCCTCTCGTCCGGCTCACAGCTCGAAGAACAGTCCGGCGTTCCACGGGAACACGAAGTTGAAGCCCGGCCCCCGGAAGAACGAGCCGATGATCACCAGGACCGCCCAGAACATCAGGAAGATGGTGAACAGCGAGATCACGAACTTGCGGTCGTTGGGCTTGTTGGACGGGTTGCGATCGGTGTACGGCGCCAGGATCAGCGCGAACAGGCCCATGCCCGGGATGGTCACGCCGGCGACCATCGGGTGGAACATGGTGAGCAGCTCCTGGAGGCCGAGGAAGTACCACGGCGCCTTCGACGGGTTCGGCGTCTCGTTGAAGTTGGCCAGCTCGAGCAGCGGGGCGTTCACGAAGATCGAGAAGAACAGCAGGAAGGCCGTGATCGCGAGGGCGGCCACGAACTCGACCACGAGCAGGTGCGGCCACGTGTGCACCTTGTCGAGCGGGGTGGCCCGGACGTCCTGGATGGAGCCGGCCTTCACCACGGTGAGCAGGCGCTGCGTGTGGCCGCCGGGGCCCGTGGGCACCGGGCCGCCACCGGTGGCGACCGCGGCCGCAGCCGGTGCGGTGGCCACGGCGGTGCCGCCACCGCCCTCGCCCGCGCCGGCGCCGCCGGCACCGGCGTCGCCGCCACCGCCGGCCGCCTTGGCCTTGGCGGCCTTGGAGCGCTCGAGGAGGTGCGCGGGGATGCGCGACTCCGCCTCGGACTGCTCGGGCGTCTGCTCGGCGCCGCCGGACTCGGCTGCTCCGCTCTGGGCCTCGGCCTTCTTGCGGGCCTCCTCGGCCCGCTTGCGGAGGTGCTCTGGGATCTCGGTCATGGGTTCTGTGCCTCAGTCGTCGCCATCGTCGCCTACAGCGGACCGGAGATGCCGCCGTCCTTGCGGACCCGCCAGAAGTGGATCGCCATGAAGATGACGATCACGAAGGGGAGCATCAGCACGTGCAGCACGTACCAGCGCAGCAGCGTGTCGGAGCCGATCTCGACGCCGCCGAGGAGCACGAAGCGCACCTGTTCACCGAAGACCGGTGTGTACCCCATCATGTTCGTGCCCACGGTGACGGCCCAGAGGGCGAGCTGGTCCCACGGCAGCAGGTAGCCGGTGAACGACAGCAGCAGGGTGAGCGTGAGCAGGATCACGCCGATGACCCAGTTGAACTCCCGCGGCGGCTTGTAGGCGCCGTGGTAGAAGACCCGGGCCATGTGCAAGAAGACGGAGAGCACCATGAGGTGCGCCGCCCACCTGTGCATGTTCCGCACCAGCAGGCCGAAGGTCACGCCGGTCTGGAGGTTGTAGATGTCGTCCCAGGCCTGGGCGGCGGTGGGCCGGTAGAAGAACATCAAGAAGATGCCGGTGACCGTCAGCAGGATGAACAGGAAGAACGACAGGCCGCCGAGGCACAGCGTGTAGCTGACCTTCACGGCGTGGCGCTTCACCTTCACCGGGTGCAGGTGGTACAGCACCGAGTTCATCACGACGTAGGAGCGGTTCCGGGGGCTGTCGGTGTAGCCCTTCCGGAAGATCGACCCCGGCCGGAAGATCGAGTTCCACGCCTGGGAGCCCTGCACCGTGTCGGGCAGGGTCTGCATCGTCTTCTGGAGCCGCTCGCCGAGGGATGGCTTGTCTTCGGTGGTGCTGGCCACGCTTTGTCTCCTTGACCGTTAACCGAGGCGCATCCCATAGCCGTAGCCATGGGTGGGGGTGCGTTGGTGGGGATCGCCGGCAGCGCTGGGTGCGCCGAGCTTGCCGAGGATGATGACGCCGGTGGGGCACCGGTCGACGCAGAGGGCGCAGCGGGTGCACACGTCGTCGTCGATGGTGAAGATGACGTGGTCGTTCGGGTCGAGGCCCGGCTGCTCGGTGCCCGTGGCCGACTCGATGGCCGACGGCGACACCATGTGGATGCACTTCCACGGGCAGATGTCGACGCAGCCCTCGCACATGATGCACTCGGACTGGTCGATGTGGATGAACTGCTTGGGCTTGACCGCGGCGGCGAGCCAGGAGGGGTCGACCTCCTGGAGCACGTAGTCGGCGCGGAACTCCGGGAGCGGCGGGTTGGCGTCGGTCTTGGCCACTACGGGATCACCCCTTCTTCACCAGCGGCCGGCCGTAGGTCGAGGTGGGCACGACGGCGGCAGCCGCCTGGGCCTTCTTCTCGCGGTCGTTCCACCAAGCCCAGATCCAGATCTGCAGGCCGAGGCCGACGCCGTAGATGACCACCGCGACGAGGTCGCGGACGTGGAGCCAGTTGAGGGTGAGCGGCAGCCAGCCGCCCTCGGCCTCGGGCCGGAAGATGTCGCCGATGCCCCAGAGGGTGCGGTCGGGGCGCCAGTTGAGCTCGTTGTCGGCCCAGGTCAGCCACTGGTGGGGGATGATGCCGTACCACCAGAACAGCATGAAGAAGGCGAAGGCGGCGGCGAGCATCGCCTGTCCCCAGGTGAGCGGGGCGCCGGGCGCGCGGCGGGTCTTCCCGTACCAGACCACGGCCACGAGGCCGAGGATCCCGATGAGGCTGGAGACAGTGAAGGCGACCACGGCGTGACGGACCTCGTGAATTCGATCACATTGGTTCGGGGCAGGGCCCCGATGCCGTCGGAGCCCGCATCGGACGGTCTACCACGGGCCTCCGGGGCGAGACACATCGACTCCTTTCGGGCGTCCGGGATGGCTTGGGCGCACGATGGGCCCGCCGCCTACCCTGTGCGCCTGTGCTGCAGCCGACCTGTCGTGTCCTCCGGGAGGCCCGTTGACTGAGATCCCCGAACACCTCCTCAAGCGCTCGCGTGAGCGCCGGGCCGCCATGGGCGGAGGTGACGGCGGCCAGACGGAGGGGGGTGCCACCTCGGACACCGAGGCCCCGGGCGCGACGCCGGCGAAGGCCGCTGCCGCGCCTGCGGCGTCGTCGATGCCGGCCCACCCCGAGCCGGCGTCGGTGCCGGCCACCCCGCCGCCCTCGCCGATGGTCGAGGCCCACAGCCGGCGGCGCAAGATCCCGTTCTGGGCGATGCCCGTGCTGGCCGCCCTCCCCCTGTGGGCCTACGTCTACCAGGGCACGCTCGACCCGCCCCCGGCGGGCGAGGGCCCCGAGGTGCTCGGCGAGGAGCTGTTCGCCGGCTCCGGCTGCGGCGGCTGCCACGGCGCCGGCGGTGGCGGCGGCGTGGGCCCGGGCTTCACCGGCGGCGCCATCTACGAGACCTTCCCGAGCTTCGTCGACCACTTCCGGTGGGTGCGGCTCGGCTCGGCCGGCTGGCAGTCCGAGGTGGGCGACACCTACGGCGCCACGGACAAGCCGGTCCAGGGCGGCATGCCCGGCTTCGGCGAGGACCAGCTCACCGACGCCCAGCTCGTCTTCTTGATCCTCCACGAGCGCAACCTCGGCGGCGAGAACCCCGACTCCGAGGACATGACCCAGCTCGAGGAGGTCGCGCTGCTGATGTCCGAGAACGAGGCGATGACCTTCGACGAGGCGCTCGCCGAGGTCGGCGTCGAGGCCGGCGGCGAGGCGGCCGGCGGCGAGGGCACCAGCAGCGGCAGCGAGGGCCAGTCCGGCCCGGGCACCGATGCCGGGACGGGGTCCAGCACCGACGCCCAGAACCCCGAGAACCAGACGGGCAGCGGCAGCGCCGAGGACCAGCCCGCCCAGGAGACGCCCAACAGCTGAGGCCGTCCCCGGCACCCCGGAACGTCCACCGGCCCCGCCTCCTGGGAGGCGGGGCCGGTTCGCGTCCGGGGGCTGGCCGGTCGTGGCAGTGGCCGGTGGGGCCGCGCGCTCAGCCGAGCGGCGCGGCGGCCCGGCTCTGGGCGGCGTTCACGAGCTCGCCGAGGAGCAGGAGCATGACCTCCTTGGCCGACTCGGTCCGCCGCGCGTCGCACTCGGTCATGGGCACGTGGGCGCTCACGCCGAGCGCCTCGCGCACCGCGCCGAGGTCGTAGCGGACGGTGCCCTCGAACCGGTTCACGGCCACCACGAAGGGGATGTCCTTGGCCTCGAAGTAGTCGACCGCCGGGAAGCTCTGGTCGAGCCGGTCGGTGTCGACCAGCACCACGGCGCCGAGGGCGTGCGTGCAGATGTCGTCCCACATGAAGCCGAACCGCTCCTGGCCGGGCGTGCCGAACAGGTACATGACCAGGTAGTCGTCGACGGTGAGGCGGCCGAAGTCCATCGCCACCGTGGTGGTGGTCTTGGTCTCGGCGCCCCGCCGGTCGTCCACCCGGGCCGCCACGGAGGTCATGGCCGCCTCGGTGCGCAGGGGCGGGATCTCCGACAAGGCGCCGACGAAGGTGGTCTTGCCGGCGCCGAAGCCTCCGGCGACGACGAACTTCACGGCCCGGACCCGCGGTGTCCAGTCCTGGGGCGCGGGGCGGTCGTGGTGCATCGAGTTCCTCATCGGTCCTCCTAGAGGGCCTTCACGGCGTCGATCATGCGGGACAGGGCGTCGAGCTCGATCTCGACCGGGTCGGTCTGGTGGACCTCGAGTCGGCCCTCCGAGACGAGGTCGGCGGCGAGGATCGTGGTGACCCCGATGACGAGGCCGAGGGCGGCGGACGCCTCGGCGATGGAGATGGGTCGCTCGCACAGCCGGAGCAGCTTCGCCTGCTCGGCCGAAAGACCGGCCGTGCTCGCCCCCGGCACGGCCGAGAGCATCGTCTCGATGCGCAGGTCCCGGCGCTCGGCCCGGGTCCGCCCACCGGTCATCACGAACGGCCTGACCACGTCGTGGCCGCCCGTGCGCCCCCCCGCCGCGCTCACGAGACCAGCACCTCCTGCTGGAGCTCGACGATCAGCTCGGGCGTCAGCACGGCCCGGGCACGGTCGACCAGCAGGCTGGCCTGGTAGCCGACCTGGCCGATGTCGCAGCGCTTGCTGGCCACCACGCCGAGGCAGCTGCCGTCGGAGATGGACGAGACGAACAGGTAGCCGCCGTTCATGGCGACGATCACCTGCTCGAGGGCGTCGAAGCCGAAGCAGGTGCTGGTGCCGTGCCCGAGGCTGACCAGGCCGGAGACGATGGCGGCCACCTGCTCGGCGCCGGCCCGGTCCAGCGACCGGGACATGGCCATCAGCAGGCCGTCGGCGGACACGGCGATCGCGTCGGTGACGCCGGGGGTCTGCTCGACGAAGTTGTCGATCATCCAGGAGAACTGGCGGACGTCGTCGCGGGTGCTCATCGCTCCTCCTCAGGAGTGGTGTCGGGTGCGGCGGCGCGGGCGGCGCCGTCCTCGAAGGCGGCCAGGAAGCCGAACAGGCCGGCGGTGGCGACGTCGTGGGCCGAGGGGCGATCGTCCTCGGCGGTCGCCTCGGCCGGCTCCTCCTCGGGCTCCTCGTGGCGGCGGGCGGCCAGCGGCACCACGTCCGGGCGCTGGGCGCCGGGGATCCGCCGCGGCAGGCCGTTCAGCCCGGCGGCGCCGGCGGAGGGTGACGCCGGCTCGCCGTCGAAGGCGCGCTGGAGGTCCTCGACGGTCTCCACCTGCTCGAGGCGACCGCCGCCCAGCGCCTCGGCGAGGCTGCCGGGGCCGTCGGCCGCGGCGACCGGCACCGGCTCGGGCACCTCCGCCTCCTGCTCCCAGCTGTCCCAGTCGTCGCCCCAGCTGTCGCCGTCCCCGACGAGCTCGGCGACGTCGTCCAGGTCGCGGGCGTGGTCGTCGGCGGGGGCCGGCGCAGCGGCCCGGACCGGGGTGGGCTCGGGCTCCACGGCGTCCTCCAGCAGGCTCGGGGGCAGCACGATCGTGGCGATCAGGCCGCCGGCGGGGTTGTCCTGGAGGCGCACGGTGACGCCGAGCCGCGCGGCCAGCTGGCCGGCGACGTAGTGGCCCAGGTACTTGGACGGGGCGACGGTGTAGGACTCCTCGCCAGACAGGCGGCGGTTGGCCCGCTCGAGGTCCTCGGCGCTCATGCCGATGCCGTTGTCGGCGATGGCGATGACGTAGCCCTCCGGCGAGCGCCGGCCCTTGATCTCGACGTCCTCGTCGGGCGGCGAGAACTGCAGGGCGTTCTCCGTGAGCTCGGCGACCACGTGGGAGACGCCGGCGGCCGCACCGCCGGCGACGGCGGCGTCCTCGAGGTGGCGCACGCTCACCCGGCGGTAGTCCTCGACCTCGCCGAGACCGGCGCGGACCACTGCGTCGAGCTCCACCGGGAGACCCCACTGGCGGGGGCTCTCGGTGCCGGCCAGCACGAGCAGGGACTCGGCGTTGCGGCGCATGCGGGTGGCGAGGTGGTCGAGGCGGAACAGGGCCTCGAGCTGGTCGGGCTCGGTCTCCAGCTGCTCGAGCTCGGTGATGAACTCGAGCTGGCGGTCGAGCAGGTTCTGGTTGCGGCGACCGAGGTTCACGAACGAGTCGGCGATGTTGCGGCGGAGCACGGCCTGGTCGGCGGCGAGCGAGAGCGTGCGCTGCTGGACCTTGTTCAGTGCAGTCACGACCTCGCCCACCTCGTCGCGCGTCTTCACCTCGATGGGCGCGAGCTCGGGGATCTCGACGTCCTCGCCGAACGGCGTGTCGAGGATCGAGCGCACGGCCTGGGGCAGGCGCCGGCCGGCCATGTCGTCGGCCTCGTCGCGCAGCTTGCGCAGCGGACGGGTGATCGAGGTGGCCGCCACGTACGTGACGATGATGGCGAGGGCGATGACGCCGGCCGCGATGAGCGTGAAGAACCGCACCTCGTCGTAGGCGTCGCCGGAGAGGCGGTTCGCCTCCCGCTGGAGGGCGTCGGTGGTGAGCTCGGCGATGCTCAGGACCCCCTCCTCGGTGCCCACGGCGCCCAGCAGCTCGTTGATGTCGACGTCGCCGCCGCCGACGTACTCCTCGAAGATCGCCAGGCTGCGCGCCGTGTCCGGCCGGGCGAAGGTCTCGGTGGCCACGTCGGCGTAGGCGCCGACCGACAGCTGCTCGATGCGGGCGTTGAGGCCCTCGAGGCGCTCGACGAGGCCGATCGCGTCCACCCGCAGGTCGATCGAGGACCCGCCCGTCAAGATGTCGAGCACGATGTTGCGGGTGGTGACGGCGATGGTCTCGCTGCGCCGGTTGGAGGCGTCGACGATCTCCACGCCGTTGCGCAGGGCGGCCTCGTCCACCTGGGTGGCCACGGTGGAGGTGGCGTCGAAGAAGGCGTCGACCATGCGGGTGTAGGCGTCGAACACCTGCTGGGCCAGCTCCTCGTTCTCGAGGCTCTTGTCGCCCTGGTACCCCTCGTAGGCGGCCCGGACGGCCCGGAGGTCGTCGAGCGAGGCGAACGCCGGCTCGAACGCGGCGCGCACCTCCGGCTCCAGCCCGCCGAGGGACGACCGCAGCGAGTCGACGGCGGTGTCGGTGTCGGAGCTGGCCTCCTCGTAGGACGCCACGCCGAGGTCGGTGGCGCCGGCCAGGCCGATGAGGTCGAGCGAGGCGTAGTTGCGCTCGTTCTGCAGGGCGGTCGTCACGCTGCCCGGCCCGAGGGCCACGAAGGCGAGCTCGGCCTCCCGGTCGATCCGGTCGGACTCGTCCTGGGCCTGCCCTGCCTGGAGGCCGGCGACGGCGACGAGCGCCACGAGCGGCACGGCCAGCGCGGCGGCCAGCTTGCTGCGGATGCGGAACTTCATGGGTTCTCTCCCCTGGACGGCAGTGCGGTGGGCTGGGACGAGACCAGCTCGGTGGACGGGACGGCGGTGAGCAGCTCGACGGTGCGGGGACCGGCCAGGGTCCCGGCGTCGGCGGGCAGGTCGATGGCCCAGCCGAGGACGCCGAGGTCGGCGGTGAGCAGGACGAGGGGCGCGGCCGGTTCGGCCGCCTCGAGGGCGCGCAGCAGGCCGGCGTCGGCGCCGTGCTCGTCGGCGACCACGTCGTCGAGCACCACGACACCGTCCTCCACGTCGCCGACCAGCTCGGCGAGCGCCGCGGCCGCGTCCTCGGGCTCGACCCGGTCGAGCGAGGCCTCGAGCCCGGCGACCTCGTCCCGACGGTGGTCGCGGTCGGCGCGGACGCGGTCGGCGGCGGCCGACAGCCCCGGGACCTCGGCGTCGACGGTGTCGGCGAGCGCCCGCAGGCCGGCGGCGATCGTGGCGGTGTGGTGGAGCGGATCCTCGTCATGCGGCGGGCGGACGTCGCCGGGCAGGCAGTCCACCAGCTCGCCGAGGCGCTGGTGGCGGTCGCGCTGCTCGCGGGTCATCTGCTCGATCGACCGCTCCGCCTCGGTCACGATCCGCTTGGTCTGCTCGGAGCGGGTCCGGGCCGCGGCCTCGGCCTCGGC
The DNA here is from genome assembly GCA_035764875.1 of Acidimicrobiales bacterium. Classification (GTDB taxonomy): domain Bacteria; phylum Actinomycetota; class Acidimicrobiia; order Acidimicrobiales; family Salinilacustritrichaceae; genus Salinilacustrithrix. The sequence continues at coordinate 13,830 of DASTYO010000209.1, forward strand.
GAGGCGGGCCTCGACGCTCGCGGCCTGCGCGGCGAGCGCGGCCGCAGCCTGCTGCCGCTGGTCGTCGGCGGGCGCGCCCTGGGCCGACATGGCGTCGAGCTGGCGCCTGGCCTCGGCGATGGCGGCGTCGGCCGAGGCACGCTGCTCGAGCACGCGGTCGAGCGCACGCGCCGCCTCGCGCGACTCGCGCAGCTGGGCGACGAGGTCGGCCTCGGCGTCGGCGATCACCACCTGCTGGGCCCGGACGGTGTCGGGGAGCGCCTCAGCCCAGGCGGCGGCGTCGCGGAACGAGTCGCGGTCGCGGCAGCGCTGGGCGACCGCCGCGTCGGCGTCGGCGAGCCGCGCCTCGACGGCGGCCAGCTCCCCGCGCAGGGCGGCGATCCGGTCGCGCATCACGGCCCGGCGGCGTTCGGAGACGACGGCGGTGGCGGCGTGCAGCTGGGCGCGGCGCACGACGGTGCGACCCGGCGCGTCGACGACCGCGGGGCGCGGACCGTCGTCCACGGGCACCACCGTGAGGCGGGGATGCAGCAGTGCAGGCTCGCGTCGGATCACGTCTCTCCCAGGGTCGCCGAGTTCGCCGCGACGGGGTCGCAGGGGCGGCCCCGAGATCATCGGCACCCCAACCCGGCGACTTGAGCGGCGACGGCACGCCGGGCACCGCCGTGCCTCGTCGGGCCCCTACGTGCTGTCCCAGAGCCGTCGGTGGTACGTGATGCGCTCGGGGTCCGGCTCGACGCCGTAGGCATCGAAGAACGCGGGCTCCCAGCCTTCGCCGTAGTTCCACCCGAGGCTCATCGTCGCCACCGCGAGGTCGGCCCAGCGGTCGGCCACGCCGAGGGCACCCAGGTCGACGTGCGCCACCCACCGGCCGGCGTCGTCCAGCAGGGTGTTCGGCGCGCACGGATCGCCGTGGCACACGACGAGGAGGTCGGCGGGCGGCGGCGTCGACAGCTCGTCGCGCCGGTGCTCGAACGCGGGCTGCAGGTGCCCGAGCCGATGGGCGGGGGACCAGTCGAACGGGCACGCCTCGACCGGCAGCTCCTCGTGCATCGAGCGCAGTCCCCGGGCGATGGCACGCACCGCCGTCGCCGGTTCGGCCCGCCACCGCGGGTCGACGGCGCTGGTGCCACGGATCGCGCGGGTGACCAGCCACGACCCGTCGCCATCGGCACCGAGGTCGAGCACCTCGGGCACGGGCGTGTGCGGGCCCGCCCAGCGGAGGCGGGCGGCCTCGGCGGCCAGGTCGGCGAGGGCGGGGTCGACGCCGGCGGGCAGCCACTTCACGTAGCGGGCGGGCGGCTCGCCGATCGCGAAGGTCAGGCCGCCGACCTCGTTGCGCCACACGGCCCGCACCGGCGCCTCGCCGGCCAGGCGGGCGACGGCCGCGGGGGCGGGCACGACGTCGTCGTCGAGGGGCGGTCCGGCGGGCACGGCGGCCAGCCTGCCCCGAACTGCCCGGTCCGGGCGTGGGAGTCGTGGGG
>DASTYO010000210.1:0-6619 GCA_035764875.1 Acidimicrobiales bacterium
CTCCCGGAGCGCCGCCGCCAGCTCCTCCACCTGCTCCTCGGTCAGCCGCATCTCCGGACGGCCGGTCGCCGCCAGCTCCATCGCTCCACCGCTCCTTCTCGCACGATCACGGAGCGGAGCACGGTACGGATGGCCCGCGGCCGCCCGGACAGCCGATGTCGACGATCCCGACCGCTCACCGCTGTGGGAACCCGACATGACCGCGGGCGCTCACGCCGCGGCGCTCGCCCCGGACCGGGCGCCCGGACGCGCAGCAGCCGGGGCGCGAACCCCGGCTGTCCTACGTCTCTCCGAGTCGGGTGGGGGAGATTTGAACTCCCGACCTCTGCGTCCCGAACGCAGCGCTCTGCCAAGCTGAGCCACCACCCGGATAGGGTCCCGACGCTGGGCCGGGGCCGCCACCTTACCGAAGCAGGTGGCCGCTGATCGAAGCCGCTAGCTGTAGATCCCAGGAGCGTTGGTCAGTCTGACCGGAGTCGGTCGGCTGGGCTCTTGTGGCCGAGGGCGCCGTGCGGGCGTCGGTGGTTGTAGTAGTCGAGCCACGGGTGCAGGGCAACGGCGCGTTGGTCTGAGCTCTGGTAGGTGGCGGCGTAGGCCCACTCGCGCAGCATCGTCTGGATGAACCGCTCCGCCTTGCCGTTGGTGCGAGGCCGGTAGGGACGTGTTCGGAGATGGCGGACGCCGTTGGCTGAGCACCATGCCGTCCAGGCTGTGGACAGGTAGGCCGGCCCGTTGTCGGTCATGACTCGTTCGACCTGGACGCCTCGCTCGGCGAACCAGGCCACGGCGCGCTCGAGGAACCCGACAGAGGTGTCGGCCTTCTCGTCGGGCAGCACCTCGACGTAGGCGAGTCGGGTGGTGTCGTCGACGCACACGTGCACGGCTTCCCACCCGACCCGGTAGTTGTGGTTGCCCGGTCCTCGGCCGGTGACCCGGTGGCCGGGCTTGGTGAAGCGGCCGAGCTTCTTGACGTCAATGTGGATCAGCTCGCCGGGGTGGCGGCGGCAGTAGCGGTTGGCCGGCTCAAGCGGCTCGAGCTTCGACAACCGGTTCAGACCCAGTCGCTTCAAGATGGCGCACACCGTCGAGGTCGCCATTCCCAGCTCGGCGGCGATCCGGGTGCTGGTCCAGCGCAGTCGTCGCAGCTTCTCCACAACGGCTTCGACCTCGGCCGGAGTCCGACCGGGAACCGAACCGGGAGCAGAGGATCGATCATCGAGTGGCTCACCGGCGTCGTAGCGCGAGAGCCAGCGGTAACAGGTTCGCTCCGAACATCCAGCTGCGCCGGCTGCTTCGGCGATCTTCCAGCCCTCGATGCGCACTCGTCGGCACATCAGGTCTCGCTGGTACGGGGGTCAGACGGGCATTACCGTGAAGCTTCACGGGTCTCCTTGGGATGAGGTGGCTTCGACACCCCAAGTCTCAAGGAGACCCGTCTGACGAACGTGGATGGGATCTACAGCTAGCCGGCGGCCGGTGCCACCGGCGGCAGGGTCTCCACGCCGGTGGGCTCGTGGAAGTCGTCGCCGGCGAGCAGCGCCTTGGCGGCGCGGCGCAGGCGGAACGAGTCGAGGGGCTTCACCAGCCAGCCGTCGGCGTCGGACCGCTTGGCGAGGAACACGTCGGCCTGGCGGTCGAGGAGCATGAGCACCGCGGTGTCCGGGAGCCGGTCCATCGCCGCCTCCTGCCGCAGGTGGGAGGTGACGGCCATGGCGCCCATGTTGCCGATCTGCAGGTCGAGCACCACCAGGTCGGGCTCGTGCTGCTCGACGGCGGGCGGCACCTCGATGCCGGCCCGCACCCGCAGGACCGTGGTGCCCTCGTCGCCGAGGGCGGCGGCGACCTCGTCGGCGACGGCATCGGTGTCGGTGGCGATGAGGACCGTGGGCACGGCAGAAACGGTAGCGTGCACGGTTCCGACCGGCCCATCTGCCCCAGACCGGACCGCGGCGACCGCTCGCCGGCCGACCCGAAAGGCCCTTGTCATGGACATCGTCATCGAGGACACCCCGGACTACAAGCTGTGCCGCCCCGTCGGGGAGCTCGACGCCTACACGGTCGACGAGTTCCGCAACGCGCTGGGCGGCGTCGCCGACGCCGACGCGCTGCTCATCGACCTGTCCGACGTGCCCTTCATGGACTCGGCCGGCCTCGGCGCCCTCATCGGCGGCATCCGCCGCACCCGGGAGAGCGGCGGCGAGGTGGCGGTGGCCTGCTCGCGCGCGTCGCTCACCCGGCTCCTGCACACCACCGGCTTCGACCGCATCGTGCCCGTGGCCGAGTCGGTGGAGGAGGCCGCCCAGGCCCTCGCCGACGCCCAGCGCGCCTGACGCGATTTCCGTTCTGGCCTACCGAATCCCCCGCATGCGGGGGGATCGGTAGGCCAGAAGCGAGACGTCAGGGCGTGCCGAGGAGCTCGGCCTCGATCTGGCGCAGGCCGTCGAGGTCGTGCACGTCGGAGCGCAGGAACGGCACCCGCACCACGGGTGCCGGCGCCACGTGCTCGGCGAGGCCGGCGAGGTTCTCGTCCTCGCGAGAGGCGACGAGCTGGAAGTCGGCCAGGTTGCGGTAGAGCGCACCGATGGCGGTGCCCTCGAGGGAGACGGCGCGCTCGTGGCTCGCCTCGGCGAGGCCCTCGGCGAAGCGGGGGTGCATGCGGTTCACGATGAGCGCCCGGACCGGGATGCCCGACTCGGTGAGCTTCTCGGCGAAGAACGTGGCCTCGGCGATGGTGTCGCGGCGGGGCGACGCCACGAGCACGAAGGCGGTGTCGTCGTCGCGCAGGCGCTGCTCGACGCGCGTCGCCCGGCGCTTGAAGCCCTCCTCCATCCCCTCGAAGGCCTGGAAGAACGCGACGGCGTCGTCGATGACGTCGGCGCCGACCACCCGGGCCACCGTGCGCACGAAGGTCTGCGTCGCCACGTTGACCGCCTTCAGCACCCCGCGGTTCGTGGCCGTGAGCAGCCGGTAGAGGCGGTGGTCGAGGAAGCGGGTGAGCCGAGCCGGGGCATCGAGGAAGTCGAGCGCGTTGCGGGTGGGCGGGGTGTCGACGACGATGAGGTCGAAGTCGGTCTCCTCGGCGAGCTCGTAGAGCTTCTCCATCGCCATGTACTCCTGCGTGCCGGACAGCGCGCCGGAGATGTTCTTGTAGAACCGGTTCTGCAGGATGCGCTCGCGCTGGACGTCGTCGGCGGCGTGCTTGCCCACGAGCGTGTCGAAGGTCGACTTGGTGTCGAGCATCATCGCCCACAGCTCGCCGGGCCACGGGCCGTCGACCCGGGTGGCCTCGTTGCTGAGCCCGCCGAGGCCGAGGGCGTCGGCCAGGCGCTTGGCCGGGTCGATGGTGACCACGACGGCGCGGCGCCCGATCTCGGCCGCCCGCATGGCCAGCACCGCCGCGGTGGTCGTCTTGCCCACGCCGCCGGAGCCGCCGCAGACGATGATGTGCCGGTCGCGCACCAGCTCCTCGAGGCCGGGCACGGTCACGACGGCACCCCGAGCTCGAGGTCGGCGTCGAGCGACTCGACGCCGGCGAGCACGGCCCGGGCCAGGACGTCGACCTCGTCGGGGCCGATCTCGGCCCCGAACAGGAACGGCAGCCGCAGCTGGGGCAGCGGCAGCAGGTCGGACAGCCGGCTGACCTGCTCGTCCTGGAGCCGGACGCGGTGGCGGCGGAACCCGGCCGCCTCGGCCAGCGCCTCGGCCTCCCCCGCTCGCAGCGTGACACCGGCCTCGGCGGCAGCCGCCTCGACGTCGACGTCGATGTCCTCGTAGCGCTCGTACAGCCCGTTGACCACCACGGGTCCGAGGCCGACCCCCACCTCGTCCTCGAGGGAGAACGCCGTCTCGACGAGCTCGTTCACCGGCGTCTCCTCGGGCAGCGTCACGAGGATGACCTGCGTGCGCTGGTGGTCCTCGAGCAGCTCGAGGACGTCGCGCGCCTGGGTGTTGATGGGGCCGACCTTCACGGCGTCGATGAGCCCCTTGGCCGAGCGGAGGAAGGTGATGGCGTGACCGGCGGCGGGCGTGTCGAGGACGATGACGTCGGCCGCGCCCGCCCGCTGGAGCTGCTTGACCTTGCCGAGGACCAGGATGTCGCGGATGCCGGGCGCGGCCGTGGCGACGACGTCGAGGGCGCCGCTGGACACCAGGCGCTTGGAGATCCGGGACAGGCCGTGGTCCTCGAGGTACTCGAGCAGCGCCTGGTCGGGCGTGATGGTGCGGGCCGCGATGTCGGCCGAGCCGTCGGGTCCGCCCTTGCGCAGCACCTGTGCCTCGTAGCCCAGCTCGTGGTGGTGGGAGTCGTCCTGACCGAACATGCGGGGCAGCCCGGACTTGCCCTCGACCTCGACGACGAGGGACGACCGGCCCACCATGGAGGCGGCGCGGGCGAGGGCTGCGGTGACCACCGTTTTGCCCACGCCCCCCTTGCCCGCAACGATGAGCAGCCGGGATGCAGCGAAGTACTCCGTCGGATTCACCGAAACACCACATTTCCCCTCGTCAGCGGGCGCGGCTCACCCTACCGAGGGTGCTGGCCGGTCTCGTGCTGTCCGTGATCGGCGTCACGTCGCTGGCCTCGGGCGCCGCCGCCCAGTCCGACGCCTCCGACCGCGATGCGGTCCGCGTCCTCAAGGTCTCCGGCCTCGTCGACCCCGTGCTGGCGTCCTTCGTCCAGGAGGAGGTCGAGGCCGCAGCCGACGGCGGGGTGGCCGCCATCGTGCTGCAGCTCAACAGCGACGGCGCGGTGGTCGACGACGACCGCCTCGACGAGCTGGTCGAGGTCATCGAGTCCTCGCCGGTGCCGGTCGCCGTGTGGATCGGCCCGTCCGGGTCGAAGGCCGAGGGCGACGCCACGCGGCTCGTCGCGGCCGCGGAGGTGGCCGGGCTGTCGCCGGGCAGCCGCATCGAGGTCACGGCCGAGCTCGCCGGCGACACCGACCTCGGCGGCCGGACCGCCGTCGGCGAGAAGGTGGGCAGCGAGCTCGCCGTCGACCTCGGCCTCGTCGACAACGGCGCGCCGGTGATCGGTGACTTCATCGTCGACCTCCCCGGCGTGGAGACCCGCGTGGTCGACGACCGCCGGGAGCCCGTCACGCCCGTGCGGTTCGGCCAGCTCGAGCTGGTCGACCAGCTGTTCCACACCGTCGCCAGCCCGCCGGTGGCCTACCTGCTCCTGGTGATCGGCGGGTGCCTGCTCGTGTTCGAGCTGTTCACCGCCGGCGTCGGCGTCGCCGGCATGGTCGGCGCGGCGTCGCTGGTCCTCGCCGCCTACGGCCTCGCCGTGCTGCCCACCAACACGTGGGCCCTCGTGCTGCTCTGCCTGGCCTTCCCGGCGTTCGCCATCGACGTGCAGACCGGCGTGCCGCGCTTCTGGACCGGCGTCGGCACCGTCGCGCTCGTGGTCGGCTCGATCGCCCTCTTCGTCGACGGCCCGCCGTCCTGGATCACCCTGCTCGCCGGCATCGTCGGCACGCTGCTCGCCATGCTCGGCGGCATGCCGGCGATGGTCCGCACCCGGTTCTCGACGCCCACCATCGGCCGCGACTGGATGATCGGCGAGACCGGCGTGGCCGTCGCCGACGTCGACCCCGACGGCGTGGTCACCGTGCGCGACGCCCCGTGGCGGGCGCACACCAACCGGGCCACCCCCATCACGGCGGGCGCCGAGGTGCGGGTGACCGCCATCGACGGCCTCACCCTCGAGGTCGAGCCCATCGAGGGCGGCGCCCGGGACTACCGGGAGCGCCGCTCGCACTGAGCCGCTGCGCAGGATCCGCGTCCAGTTCCGTCCGGAGGTGCGCAGGATCCGCGTCCAGTTCCGTCCGGGGGTGCGCAGGATCCGCGTCCAGCTTCCTCGGGTCGTTGCTCGCGCTAGGCATGCGAAATGCTCGCGGAAATTCACCTCTTGTGCGCGGACAACTGCAGTCATAGGTTCGGCCCCACGTCAACCACCGGGGGGTCTTGCATGACGCTGGCGATTCGCACGGAGACGGAGCAGTGGCAGCTCAAGGCGGCGTGCCGAGGGCCCCAGGCCCGGGTGTTCTTCCCGCCCGCCCACTTCGAGCGCAAGGACGAGAAGCTCGAGCGTGAAGGGCGGGCGAAGGCCATCTGCGCCACCTGCACGGTGCGCCGCGAGTGCCTCGACTACGCGCTGCGCATCCGCGAGCAGCACGGCATCTGGGGTGGCCTGAGCGAGAACGAGCGCAGGCCGCTGCTCGGCTAGGCCCGCTCCTTCATCCCAACCGAGGCCCGGCGATCCGCAGGTCGCCCCTTCGGCGCGTCCGGCCGGTGCCGTCGAGGTGGGCGAGCAGCGGCAGCACGAACTTGCGGGTCGTGCCCAGCCGGTCCCGGATCTCCGCCACCGTCACGCCGTCCGGGTGCTCGGCGAGCAGGCCCCGCAGCTCCTCGCAGGCGCGCTCGATCGCGCCCGCGCTGAACGCGACGCCGTCGACCTCGACCACGGCACCCCGGCGCACCAGCTCGCGGATCTCGTTGCGGCCCAGGTCCGGCGGCGGGGGCGGCGGGGTGAACGGCTCGGCGTCGAGGGCGTCGAGCCAGGGGTGGCCGGCGAGGGGGTCGACGGCGCCGGCGGCCACGACGCGGCCGGCCTCGATCA
>DASTYO010000211.1:0-10595 GCA_035764875.1 Acidimicrobiales bacterium
TCACCCCGTCGATGCTGAACGGGTGACGCGGCAGGACGGGCGGCCGCATGGGTGAGACGTACGAGGCAGCCGGGGTCAACATCTCGGCCGGCGAAGAGGCGGTCGAGCGGATCAAGGCCAAGGTCCGGTCGACCTTCCGGCCGGAGGTCGTCGGCGACATCGGCGGGTTCGGCGGCATGTTCCGCTTCGACGGGGGCCGCTGGAAGAACCCCGTCCTCGTCTCGTCCACCGACGGCGTCGGCACCAAGGCGCTGATCGCCCAGGCCATGGGACGCTTCGACACCATCGGGCTCGACCTGGTCGCCATGTGCGTCGACGACATCGTGTGCCACGGCGCCGAGCCGCTCTTCTTCCTCGACTACATCGCCGTCGGGCGGCTCGACCCCGACCACATCGAGGAGCTCGTCGAGGGCGTCGCCGAGGGGTGCCGCCAGGCCGGGTGCGCGCTCATCGGCGGCGAGATGGCCGAGCACCCCGGCTCGATGGAGGCCGGGGAGTTCGACCTCGTCGGCTTCGCCGTGGGCGTCGCCGAGCGCGACCGCATCCTCGACGGCTCCACCGTGCGGGCCGGCGATGCGCTCATCGGCATCCCGTCCCCGAACCTGCGCTCCAACGGCTACTCCCTCGCCCGCCGGGTGTTCTTCGACGTGGCCGGCCGATCGCTCGACGACCCGGCCTGGGACGGCGCCCACCACACCCTCGGCGAGGAGCTGCTGTCGCCTTCGGTCATCTACGCCCCGGCCATCGCCGCCCTGCTGCGGGTGGTCGATGTGCGGGCCGTCGCCCACATCACCGGCGGGGGCATCCCCGGCAACCTCAACCGGGTGCTCACCGAGCACCTCGACGCCGTCGTCGACCGCGGCACGTGGGAGCCGCCCCGGGTGTTCACCGAGATCCAGCAGCTGGGCTCGGTCAGCGACGACGAGATGGCCAAGGTCTTCAACATGGGCATCGGCATGGTCGCCGTCGTCCCCGCCGACGAGGTGTACGCCGCCCTCGACACCCTCCGCACCGCCGGCCACCGGGCCGTGCAGATCGGGGTCGTCGAGGCGGGCGGCGGCCGCGTCCGATACGCGTAGGACGCGCCTTCCGCCTGTACGGTCCCCGGCCGTGCGCAACGTGGTCCGGACGGTGTCGTGGGTGCTGCTGTTCGCGGCCCTGGGCGCGGCCGGTGCCGCCTGGTTCACGCCGACCCCCGAGATCGAGGCCGACGAGGCCGTCGACGTCGCCCGGGTCTCGCTCGCCCAGGTCGGGGTGGCCAGCGAGCTCGTCGGGCGGCCGGAGAAGGGCGTGCACGAGACCGAGGACGGCCGCGAGGTCGCGGCCTGGGTCGTGCAGGTCTCCGTCGTCGCCGGCGGGGAGCGCGAGCGGATCGAGCTGCGCGTGCAGCGCTCGGCCGGCCGCGTGATCTACGTCGACGACCGCATCGGACCCGACGACTCCGAGCGCCTGCTCTCCCAGGAGCAGTTCGAGGCGCTCGGCGACCACCGCGACGACAGCCGCAGCGACCGGTGGGTGACCCGCAACCTGCTCGCGGCGGTCAGCGCGGCGGTCATCGCCGCCACGAGCTACGTCCTCGCCACCCGCACCGATCCCCTGTGGAGCACGCCATGACCGCCGCCTCCGTCCCTGCCGACGTGCACGCCGCCCTCGTCGCCCACCTCAAGGCCCACTCGGTGCGCGAGGGCGACTTCGTCCTCAAGTCCGGCAAGCGCAGCAGCTGGTTCTGCGACGCCAAGCAGACCACGTGCCGGCCCGACGGGATCCTGCTGGTGGCCGACGCCGCCCTGGCCGTGCTGCCCGACGACATCACCGCCATCGGAGGGCTCACCATGGGCGCCGACGCAGTGGCCTTCGGGGTCGCCGCCATCGCCGCGACCCGGGGGCGCCAGCTGCGCTCGTTCAGCGTGCGCAAGGAGCCCAAGGACCACGGCGGCGGCGGTCGCGTCGCGGGTGCGCTGGAGGCGGGCGACCGGGTGGTGATCGTGGAGGACGCGGTCACGCGCGGCGTGTCGATGCTGGAGGCGGCCGACGTGATCGCCGAGGAGGTCGGCGCCGAAGCCGTGCTCCTCATGCCGGTGGTCGACCGCGGCGGCACGGTCGAGGCGATGGCGGCCGAGCGGGGCGTGCCGCTGCGGGCGCTGGTGACCGCGCCCGACCTGGGGTTCCCCTACGAGGGGTCGTCGTAGACGGCAGCGACGGGGATGCCGGCCGGCTCGATGTCGCGGTCGGCCACCTGCCAGTGGAGCTCCACCAGCCCGTGCAGGGCGAGGAGCGCCGCGCCCACCAGACCCGTGGACACGCCGGCGCCCATGGCGAAGCCCACCACGACGGTGGGGTGGGTGAGGGCGAACCCGAGCCGGACCCGGCGGCGATCGACGGCGTCGAGGAAGGTCCGGTCGGTGTTCGGGGCGTGGCTGGCGAGGGCGAACATCGCCAGCGGTCGTACCCGGCTCCCCGGCTCATCAGAACGACCTGATGGTCCAGCCTGGACCGCTTCTGGTACCACGATCGCCGGTCGACCACCGCCGGGGATGGGCGCGGAAGGTCAGCGGGAGGTGCGCAGCAGCGACACCGCGCCGATGGCGGCGATGCGAGCCTCGGCGTGCCGGTCGGCGGCCCGCCCCGGGGTGATGCCCTCCTGGCGGGCGCGGTCGAGGATGGCCAGCACGGTGTCGTGGATGCCGGCGACCCGGTGCCACGCCCGGGCCTGGTCGTAGCCGGCCGGCTCCTCGGCGATGTTGATGACGCCGCCGGCGTTGGCGACGTAGTCGGGCACGTACAGGATGTCGCGCTCGGCGAGCCGGTCGTCGTCCTCGGGTGTGGCGAGCTGGTTGTTGGCCGAGCCGGCCACCACCTCGCAGCGCAGCTCCGGGATCGTGCGCTCGTCGAGCACGGCGCCGAGCGCGCACGGGGCGAACACGTCGGCCTCGACGGTGTGGGCCTCGCCGGGCGCCACCGCCGACAGCCGCCCCCCGGCGGCCGCGTCGGGGTGGGCGTCGAGCACGGCCCGGACCGCGTCGTCGCGCACGTCGGCCACCGTGACGCGGGCGCCGTCGTCGAGGAGGTGGCCGACGAGGGCCGAGCCGACCTTGCCGACGCCGGAGACCACCACGTGGCGGCCGGAGAGGTCCTCGGCACCCCAGCGCACGGACGCGGCGGCGCGGATGGCCCACAGCACGCCCCAGGCGGTGGCGGGGGAGGGGTCGCCCGAGCCGCCGAGCGACGGGCTCACCCCGGTGACGTAGGGGGTCTCGCGCCGGATCAGGTCCATGTCGGCCTGCGTGGTGCCGACGTCCTCGGCGGTCAGGTACCGGCCGTCGAGGCCGTGCACGAACCGGCCGTAGGCGCGTATGAGGGCCTCGCTGCGCTGGGTGCGGGGGTCGCCCCAGATCACCGCCTTGCCCCCGCCCTGGTCGAGGCCGGCGGCGGCGTGCTTGTAGGTCATGCCCCGGGCGAGGCGGCACACGTCGGTGACCGCCTCCGCCTCGGTGGCGTAGGGCCAGAACCGGGTGCCGCCGAGCGCCGGCCCGAGCACGGTCGAGTGGATGGCGATGACGGCGCGCAGCCCCGAGGCGTGGTGCTGGCAGAAGACCACCTGCTCGAACTCGCCGGCGGCCCCGCCGGGACCGGCGCTCACCTCGTCCATGATCTCGAACACCGACGTCGTGGCAGCCATGCTGCGGAACGTAGCGGGGGCGCGGCGGGAGCGTACGGGGAGGTTCGGTCAGGACCGTCCGCATCGCCCCCAGGCCTCCCGCACCGGCGCAAGCGGGCCGAACGGGACTAGTCCGCCGTCTCCTGAGGAAATGGCCCGCCTGGGCTATCGCCATCGCAGAGGTCACTCCGTACCTTTGTGGAGGAACCGGACATCGACGACCGTTGTCCTGACACGAGGAACTGACACCACATGGCAGATCAAGAAGATCTCGACTCCCCCGACGCCCTCCTCACCCCGTCCGAGGTCGCGGCGATGTTCCGGGTGAACCCCAAGACCGTCACGCGCTGGGCGCGGGCCGGCAAGCTCAACGCCATCCGCACGCTCGGCGGGCACCGCCGCTTCAAGGCGTCGGAGATCCGCAAGTGCCTCGAGGAGATGTCGCAGTCGGAGGCCTGAGCCGCCCATCGGGCTGCACTGCTCGGGGGTCGACGCCGTAAGGTCGACCGCCATGGGCACCCCCTCCGCCGCCTTCTCCCTCCACCTCCAGGTCCGCCTCGAGAACACCCCGGGCGCGCTCGGCCGCCTCGCCGTGGCCATCGGTGACGCGGGCGGGAACATCACCCAGCTCGAGGGGTTCGACGTGCGTGGCGAGTACCTCGACGAGGACATCGTCGTGAACTGCGAGTCGGAGGACCACCAGCAGGTCATCAAGGACGCCGTGAGCGGCCTCGACGGGGTCGAGATCCTCACCTGCAAGGACCGCACCTTCGAGATGCACGAGGGCGGCAAGGTCGAGGTGCTGTCGCGCATGCCGGTCCGCGACGCCGAGGACCTGTCGATGGCCTACACGCCGGGCGTCGCCCGCGTGTGCATGGCCATCCACGACGACCCCGAGCGCAGCCGCGACCTCACGATCCGGAAGAACACGGTGGCCATCGTCTCCGACGGCACCGCCGTCCTCGGCCTCGGCGACATCGGACCCCTGGCCGCCATGCCGGTCATGGAGGGCAAGGCCCTGCTGTTCAAGAACTTCGCCGGCGTCGACGCCTTCCCCGTGTGCATCGACGTCCCGCACACCGCCGACGCCATCGTCGAGACCGTCGAGCGCCTGGCCCCCACCTTCGGCGGCATCAACCTCGAGGACATCGCCGCGCCGGTGTGCTTCGAGGTCGAGGAGCGGCTCAAGGAGAGCCTCGACATCCCGGTGTTCCACGACGACCAGCACGGCACGGCCGTCGTCGTGCTCGCCGCCCTGCAGAACGCGCTCAAGCTCACCGACAAGAAGATGGGCGACCTGCGGGTCGTCATCGCAGGGGTCGGCGCCGCCGGCGTGGCCTGCGGGAAGATCCTCCTCGAGGCGGGCGTGGCCGAGATCATCGGCGCCGATCGCAAGGGCGCCATCTGGGAGGGCCGCGACGACCTGAACCCGGCCAAGCAGTGGTTCGCCGAGCACACCAACCGCGACCGCCGCAAGGGCGCCGTCGGCGAGCTGCTCGCCGGGGGCGACGTGTTCATCGGCGTGTCGGGCCCCGGCATCATCGAGCCCACCGACCTCGACCGCATGAACACCGATCCCTTCGTGTTCGCGCTGGCCAACCCCGACCCCGAGATCCGGCCCGAGCAGGCCCGGGGCCGGGCGAAGATCATCGCCACCGGGCGCAGCGACTACCCGAACCAGATCAACAACGTGCTCGCCTTCCCCGGCATCTTCCGGGGCGCCCTCGACGCCAAGGCCACGGCCATCACCGAGGGCATGAAGCTGGCGGCCGCCGAGGCCATCGCCGAGACGATCCCGCTCGCCGAGCTGCGCCCCGACTTCATCATCCCGTCGGTGTTCGACACCACGGTGGCGCCCCGCGTGGCGGCTGCCGTGGCTGCCGCCGCCGTGGCCGAGGGCGTCTGCCGGGCCTGAGGCCGGGCGTCAGGAACCGCTGAGCACCGGTTGGGGCTGCTCCGCCAGCGTGAGCTCGGGCAGCGGCCGGACCGCCGCGGGCGGTGCGGTGGTCAGATCGATGACCACGTCGGGTGCCGGCGCCATGGCGATCGCCCACCGCGGCACCTCGAACAGGTGGATGCGCCGGCCGAGCAGCACCTTCTGCACGGTGCGCCACAGGATCCACAGGTCGAGCAGCAGGTTGCGGTGGCGGACGTAGAGGCGGTCGTACTCGACGCGCTCGAAGATGAGGCCGTCGCAGTGGGCGCTCACCTGCCAGAGCCCGGTCACCCCCGGGCGCACGCTCAGGCGCTCGGCGGCGGCCACGGGCGGGATGCGCTCGTGGAGGGCGGCCATCTCGGCCCGCGGCCCCACCAGTGAGAGGCGGCCGCTGACCACGAGCCACAGCTGGGGCAGCTCGTCGAGGTGCGTGCGGCGGATGAGCCGCATGATCCACGGGACGTGCACCTCGTCGATTGCGTGCTTGGCGGCGTAGCGGGCCATGTCCGGTGGGAGCGTGCGGATCTTGACGAAGGCGAAGCACCGGCCGTGGCGGCCGACCCGCTCGTGGACGAACAGCGGCGAGCACCGGTAGACGAGCGCCGAGACGGCGGCGAGGACCAGCAGCACGGGCACGGTGGCTACGGCGAGGACGAGCGCGACGACCCACTCGAGGGATCGATGCAACCTCGGCACAGCGCTCGACACGTTGGCGACCTCCACCCGACCCCTCGGCTGGACTGCGGCTCCCGCCCGACCATCGCAGTTTCGTTACCGGCGGGTAGATCTCCTGCTGCTTCCGCAGATTTGTCCGATTCGCGCCACTGGTCCGCACCGGGTACGGTCGGGCCGATGTCCGACACGGATCGCTCCGTCGCCGCGTCCGGCTTCTGGTCGGGCCGGCGGGTGCTCGTCACGGGCGCCACGGGGTTCCTCGGCTCCCACGTCACCGCGGCGCTGGTCGACGCCGGCGCCGACGTCGTCGTGCTCGCCCGCGACGCCGTCCCGCCGTCGCCCATCGCCTCCGGCTGGCTCGACCACGTCACCACCATCCGCGGCGACGTGGTCGACCAGGGCCTCGTCGAGCGCGTGCTCGGCGAGTACGACGTGCGGACGGTGCTGCACCTCGCCGCGCAGAGCCAGGTCGGCGTGGCCAACCGCAACCCGGCCAGCACCTTCGACGCGAACGTGCGCGGCACGTGGGCGGTGCTCGAGGCCGCGCGGCGTTCGCCGCTCGTCGAGCAGGTCGTGCTCGCCTCGAGTGACAAGGCCTACGGCAACCAGCCGACGCTGCCGTACACCGAGGACATGCCGCTGCTGGCGGTGAACCCCTACGACGTGTCGAAGGCGTGCGCCGACCTGATCGGGCAGAGCTACCACGCCACCTACGGGCTGCCGGTCACCATCACCCGCTGCGGCAACTTCTTCGGCCCCGGCGACCGCAACTGGGAGCGCATCATCCCGGGCACCGCCCGGTCGGTGCTGCGCGGTGAGCGGCCGGTGCTGCGCTCCGACGGGACGATGATCCGCGACTACCTCTACGTCGTCGACGGCGCCCGGGCCTACCTCCGCCTCGCCGAGGCCATGGCCGATCGGCCCGAGCTGGCCGGCGAGGTGTTCAACTTCTCCACCGGCGAGCCCAAGTCGGTGCTCGAGGTGGTCGAGCTCGTCCAGCGGGCCGCCGGCACCCACCTGGAGCCCGACATCCAGGACCGGGCGACGGCCGAGATCCCCGAGCAGCACCTGTCCGCCGACAAGGCCCGCCGGGTGCTGGGCTGGGAGCCCTCGGCCACCCTCGAGGAGGCGATGGCCGAGACGGTCGCCTGGTACCGGGCCGACCTCGGCCTCTGACCGCCGCGACCGCGACGCCGGTCACCCCGGCCGCCGCTGCCAGACGTGGGGCGGCGCGAGGGCGGCGCCGTCGGGGCCCTGGCCCCGCACGTCGAGCTCGACGCGCTGCTGCCCCAGGCACTCGGCCCAGCCGTGGTCGTGCACCGACACGACGACCTCGTAGCGGCCGGGGGTGAGGTCGAGCCGCTCGAAGGCCACCTCGAAGGCCTCGGCCTCCGACGACAGCGGCGTGCTCGTGTCGACCGCGGGCCGGTCCTGCCCCGCGCGGCGCAGCACCACCGACGTGCAGCGGCGCCGGCCCTCGGCGTCGGCCCCCACCCGCCAGGAGACCCGCAGCGGCTGGCCGGTGGTGAGGCAGGCCACGGGTGAGCCCCACGGGTCGCGGAGGGCGACGTCGTGCAGCGGGCCGGTGGGGTCGCCCTCCGCCTGCGCTGGCGTGGTGGAGGCGGCGGCCAGGTACGCCCGCACGACGTCGACGGCGTCGCCCCGTTCGCGGACCGTGCCGGCATCGATCCAGACCGCCCGTTCGCAGACGTGCTGCACGAGCTGCAGGTCGTGCGACACGAACAGCACGGCGGTCCCCGCGTCCCGGAGCTGCGCGATGCGCTCGATGCAGCGCTGCTGGAACGCGTGGTCGCCCACGGCGAGGACCTCGTCGACGAGCAGCACGTCGGGTGCCACGTGGGCGAGCACGGAGAAGGCGAGCCGGGCGCGCATGCCGTCGCTGTAGGCGTGGAGCGGCTGGTCGGCGAAGGCGTGCAGCCCGGCGAAGTCGACCATCTCGGCGAACCGCCGGCGGAACTCGGCGCGCGTGAGGCCGGCCACGACGGCGGCCAGCTCGGCGTTCTGGCGCCCGGTCAGGTCGGGGTGGAGCTCGCGGCCGAGGTCGAGCATCGCGCCCACCCGCCCCCGCCGGCGGACCGTGCCGCGGTCGGGGCGGCCGATGCCGCCGGCCAGGCGCAGCAGCGTGGACTTGCCGGCGCCGTTGGGGCCGATCAGTGCGGTGGCCTGGCCCCGGTGGACGGCGAGGTCCACGCCGCGCAGGGCCCAGAACCAGTCGCGGCGCAGCGCCCGCGGCCCCCGGGCGAGGGTCCCCCGGAGCGTGGCGGCCCGGCCGTTGCGAGCCAGGCGGTACCGGCGCCACACCCCGTGCAGCTCGACGAGGGCGCCGCCGTCCGGGCTCACAGCTCGTCGGCCAGGTGGGCGGCGGCACGGTGGTGCACGGCGAGGCCGACGGCCGTCCCGGCGAGGCCGACCGCAAGGCAGCCGGCGAGGAGGCCGGCTCCGGGGGGCCTGCCCTCGTAGAGGACCTGGCGGTGGAGCCGGACGACGAGGGCGAGCGGGTTGGCGGCGGCCACCCAGCGGAACCGGGCGGGGAGGTCCGCCACGTCGTAGAAGACCGGGGTCAGGTAGAAGAGGACCCCGACGGCGGCACCCACGACGTGGCGGACGTCGCGGAAGCGGGCGTTGGCGCTGGCCACCACGAGGGCGGGGCCGGCGACCACCGCGGCGGTGGCGGCCACCACCACGGGCAGGAGGGCGGCGCTCGCCCGGAGCCGGTCGGTGGCGACGAGGACGGCGAGCAGGACCGGCAGGCTGAGCAGGTAGGCGCTCGTCGCCGTGCCGACGGTGACCAGGGGGAGGACCACGGTGGGGAAGCCCGGCCGGCGCACGAGGTCGCGGTTGTCGGTGAACGCCTCCGTGCTGCGCACCAGGGCGCCGGAGAGCAGCTGCCACGCGGCCACCCCGCAGAACACGAACGCCGTGTAGTCGGGGATGTCGAGCGGGACCACGTGGAGGAAGAGGAAGCTGAGCACCCCCACCTGCACGAGGGCGGTGAGGGGCGCCCACAGCAGGCCGAGCGCGGCGGTGCCGTAGCTGGCGCGCAGGTCGCGGGCGACGAGGACCACGGCGAGGTCGACCGACCGGCGAGCCGCGGCTCGGCGGGCCGCGGCCGGAGCCCGCGTCACGGTGCGCTCGACCGGGCGCCGACCGCCAGGTAGACGAGCGGGCCGGCGAGCTGACCGAGCAGATCGACCACCACGAGGCGCACCGGCAGCCCGTGCGCGCCGGACCGGCTGGCGCGGGCGAGCCGGACGCCGATGCGGAGGCGGTCGACGAAGAAGCGGACGGCGGTGAGCCGGTGGCCGGGCCGGTGCAGCACCGACTTGGCCAGCAGCGCGCCGACGGCGACGCCGTAGCCGAGGAACTGCCGGGTGACGTCGCGCTCGGTGGCCCGGTGGTGGTGCCACACGAGCGCGTCGGGCCGGTAGGCGATGACCGAGCCCCGGTCGAGCACGCGGACGAAGGCGTCGAGGTCGCCTCCACCGCCGATGCGCGTGCCCATGTCGAGCGCCTCGTCGAACCCGCCGGCCGCGAGCAGCTCGTCGCGCCGGAACGCCATGTTGCACCCCGCACCGATGCCCCCGGACCACATCGGGTACCAGGGGCGGCGGTCCCACGGCGTGAACCGCTGCGCGTGCGGCCCCCGGTCGAAGCTGAAGTGCGCCTCGAACCACCGCTGGCTCGGGGTGGCGAGGCTGGCCGGCCGGACCCGGCCGGTGACGGCCTGGACCTGGGCGTCGGCGAAGCCCACCCGCAGGGCGGTGAGCCAGTGGGGGTCCACCTCGCAGTCGTCGTCGACGTACGCGACGACCGTGCCGGTCGCCTCGGCGAGGCCCCGGTTGCGGGCGACGTCGAGGCCCCGGCGCGGCTCGTGGACCACCCGGGCCCGGGCGGGGAGGGCGGTGGGGTCGACCGTGGGCCGCTCGTGGTTGTCGACGACGATGATCTCGTGGTGGTCGTCGGCCAGGGCCGACAGCGACGCGAGGCAGCGGGCGAGGTGCTCGGGGCGGTCGCGCGTGCACAGCACCACCGAGATGAGCCCGGCCGTGCCCGGCGGGACGTCCGGCGGCGCCACGACGGGGAGGGCGGCGCCGGGGGCGGGGGCGGTCGCGGCGGCGGTCGCCAGCAGGTCGGGCGCCACGGCCAGCGTGCCCCCGGCGGCCCGCACGCGGCGGCACAGCTCGGCGGGGTCGGCGTCGGCGAGGCGGAGGTGGCCGAGCCGGGACCGGTCGACCGCCAAGTGGTGGGGGTGCCCGCCGCAGGCGAGGACGAGCGGGTGCTGGTCGAGCGCGCGGTGCGCGGCGT